>DASTBJ010000288.1:0-3908 GCA_035712125.1 Terriglobia bacterium | reverse complement strand
GCGAAGGCGGGAGGCACCGGCGATGAGGAGGAAGAGGGATAATTCCATTGCGGACTAGCCTGAAGCTCAAATCCGAAAATTCAAAATCGCAAATCGGACTAACGCAGACCGATGGACAGTCCGATTTGCGATTTTGAATTTTCGGATTTGAGCTTTCCGTTCGTCCAATTTCAAGATTTCTGCTAACTCCCTCAGGCTGGCCCCCCTCCCAAATAAATTGACGGCGGTGTCCCTGTGCTACCATTCGGGCCATGGCGGTTAACCCAGAGTTGCTGAAAATTCTTGTCTGCCCACTCTGCAAGGCAGCAGTGGAAGTGGTCCACGACGGCAATGGGCTCAAATGCGGCCAATGTCACCGCGTGTATCCGGTACGGGATGACATTCCGGTCATGTTAGTCAGCGAAGCCAAGGTTGAAAACTAAAGACCTTTTCCTCAATCTACCCACACAGGCGCGCATCCTCATAATACGTTTGCGTTCGATGGGGGATTGTTTACTTCTCACGAGTCCGATTCGGGCGTTGAAGGACGAGTTCCCCCGATTCCGGATAAGCGTTCTGGTCGAGTCCAGGTTTGCCGGGTGCTTTGAGGAGAATCCGGACGTCGATGAAGTGCTCTCGTTTTCTCGAAAATCCGAAGCGATTAAGCTCGCGGCACGACGTTTTGATCTGGTCCTGAATCTTCATGGCGGCCCCACCAGCCTTGCCTATGCTCTGCTCGCGAGAGGCCCACGGGTTGGTTTCGAACAGTTTCAATACCGCCGTCTGTATCATGGGTTAGTCCCTTCCCCCGATCCCAAAATCCACAGCGTGGAAGCGACCCTGGCGGCGTTTCAGTGGCTCGGTATGGAGCAGAAGACCCCGCCGCCTCTGCGTTACGAAGGCAAACCTGGCACGTTGCCGAAAATGCTGGCCTCTCTAAACGGCCCTTATGCAGTCATTCATCCCGCGGCCCTGATGGCGACCAAGCGGTGGGAAGCGCGCAAGTTTGCCGAACTGGCTCGTTCGCTGAACAGTCAGGGGGTTGCGACGATTCTGACGTGCGGGCCCGGCGAAGAAAATTCTGTGGCGGAGGTTGCCAAAGAGCTGCCGTCCCCGCAAATCCTGCTTGGCCTCAGCATTCCGGAACTTGCGGAGCTCATGCGTGGAGCAAAGCTGTACGTCGGAAACGATTCCGGTCCGATGCATCTGGCGGCCGCGGTGGGAACACCGATTGTTGCTCTTTGGGGTTCGTCGGATTCGACGCGATGGCGGCCGTGGTCTGCGGAACACACCGTCGTTCAGAATCCATTTGAGTGCAATCCATGCCCGGGATATCGTTGCCTTGTTGCGCCGACTCCGCTTTGCATTGAATCCGTTACCGTTGATCAGGCAGTCGCGGCAGCACAACAGCTGTTGAAGAACCATGACGCTCACCCGCAGCCGCGCTGACCAGCTGATCTCCTCCTTTGCCGGGAAAAGGATTCTCGTTCTCGGCGACATGATGCTCGACGAATTCATCTGGGGAAAAGTGCGCCGCATCTCACCGGAAGCGCCCGTCCCCGTCGTTGAAGTTGCCCGGGAGTCCTATCATCTGGGGGGCGCCGGCAATGTTGCCTCGAACATCCGAGCACTTGGCGCGAACCCGGTTCCAATAGGCCTGATCGGTGACGACCATTCGGCCCACCGATTATCCGGGCTTTTTCAGGATGGCGGTATCGAACCCTCGGGTCTTGTCGCAGAAGCCGGCAGGCCCACTACAGTCAAAACGCGCATCGTGGCGCACAACCAGCAAATCGTTCGTGCAGACCGTGAGAACCGAACGCCTTTGACTTCCGAACGGAACAAAGCGCTATTCGCCGCATTCATGAAGTGGCTTCCGACCTGCGTGGCGGTCGTTGTTTCGGATTATGACAAGGGCGTTGTGAACCGACAGCTGCTGTCGGAGGCTCTGCCCGCCGCTCAAAAAGCAGGGATTCCGGTTCTCCTTGATCCGAAGGTCTATCAGGCAGATTACTACCAACCCATTACCTTGATTACGCCGAACCAGCGTGAAGCCGAATTGATCACAGGTGTTTCAATCGATGACGATCGGCAGCTGGAGGTAGCGGGCCGCCAACTGCTCGAGAGATTCCAATGCCCGTACGCACTGATCACTCGCGGCGAAGAAGGCATGTCGCTGTTTTCGCGTGAGGGTTCGCATCATCTGCCCACATTTGCGCGTGAAGTCTTCGACGTAAGCGGTGCCGGAGACACGGTGATCGGAACGCTGGCGCTCGCTATCGCGGCCGGAGCCACGATGGAAGAGTCCGCGATTCTTGCCAATCTCGCCGCGGGACTGGTGGTTGGCAAGGTTGGCACCGCGACGGTTACCCAGCAAGAACTGCTCGCGGACTTTGTCTCCCGTAATGCGCATTCTTCAGGTTAGTTCTCCTCTTCAACTCGGCGGCGGCGAAACCCACGTGATTGAGCTCACCGAGGCCTTGCGCCAGCGAGGACACGATGTCGTCGTTGCAGGCCGGCCCGGCAGCGCCGTAAAGCCCGACGTCGAGCTTCCTTTTCGCAATGCGATCGATCTTGGAACGATCCGCCGTCTCCGAGAACTGATGAAAGCCAAGTCCTTTGACATCGTCCATGCGCATGTCGCGCGCGACTATCCTCTTGTTCTTGCTGCTGCACGCAGACTCCCTACGAAGGTCGTCCTGACGCGGCATCTGCTCTATCCCGTTCGATCGAACTTCCTGTATAAGCGCGTCGACGGATGGATCGCTCCAACAACACAAATCCTCACGACTCTCGCCAGGCTTAAGCCCCGAGCTTCTGCGGTGATACCCAACTGGGTCGACCTGGAAAAGTTCCCTTTCCGGCCACACGCGCTCAACGCGCCCGTCACACTCGGCCTGCTGGGACAGATCTCTCCACACAAGGGACACGAGCAGGCCATTGAAGCGATGCGCAGGCTGCAATCCAACCACCGGCTCGTCATCGCAGGCAAAGGCGAGGAGGGTTATGTGTCGGAACTTCGGGCTAAGTGTGCCGGACTACCCGTCGAGTTCGTCGGCTTCGTTACATTACCGGAATTCTTCGATGCGATTGACGTGTTGCTTGTCCCGTCGTGGGAGGAACCATTTGGAATCGTGGTTTTGGAGGGAATGGCGAGTGGCATTCCTGTTATCGCTACAGCAGCGGGCGGGCCGCTCGACATCATTCAGTCGGGAATCGACGGCATCCTCGTCCCGCCGCGCGACCCGAATGCTCTGGTAAGTGCGATTCTGTCCATCCCGGAAGCGCGGGACAAATTGATCCGCGCAGCGCGCCAGCGCGCACAGGATTTCGATATTCGCAGCGTTGTGCCTCGCATTGAAGCGTTCTATCGAACGCTTTGACGGGCTATGGTCGTAGCGATGGTGGCGCTTCGTATTACAGCGTGCGCGGCGCTTGCAACGACATCGGGCGGCGATTGTCGCCGGAAAAATTCTTCCATGGTTTCCAGGGCTACTCTTGCCTGTCGAAACTCACCCGCTGCACGCTGGGGAGCCTGAACTGCGGTTGCGATTGCGATTGCTGCCCGTGCCTGCATGACCAGCGACGGCATACCGGTCGCGTTATTCTGCAGCCCCGGGTACTCGTAGGCTCCCACTTCAACAGTCGCGGGAACGCTGATGAAGTCACGGGGAGCAGCATTCTTGTAGACGACTTTTGCTCCGGGTTTATCGACCATGTAATGGGGTTCTGTCGTCACGAGAATCGCGAAACGATCAAAGAGAGTTGTCGCTTCCAGGTTACCCTTTGCCCCGTCCACCTCGACTTCGCCCATGTTGTCGAATAAACCCTCAGGCGAGACCGCCCACACAACGTAGGAATTCATTCCAGCCAACACCGTGTGCGGCAGTGCGAGACCGTCAAGCTGCACCGTCACCCGCGTCACAGTG
>DASTBJ010000287.1:0-8929 GCA_035712125.1 Terriglobia bacterium | reverse complement strand
GGGCTCCTGGAAGCGCCCCAAAATTGAACCTGGCAGGGAAAAACAGGTGGGCTTCCACGAAGTTCTTCCGAATGATCACGTCGCCGCCAATCTTGAATTGATGTGCGCCGCGGCTCAGCGTGACCTTGTCGGAGATCTGCTGCCTGCGCCAGAGGAGACGACTTGGCAGGAGCGCGTCGCCGTTAAAGTATCCAAAACCGTTGATGTTGATTTCGGGTCCGAATTTCTCGAGCGACTCCACGACGTAATCGTCGTAGTTGTACTGGAATTGGAATTCGTTGATGGACCGCGAACTGAATGTCTTTTGCCAGCGAACGACTGCCGTGTGATCGAGCCTGCTTGTGTCCGTCGCCCGCGATGCGCCGAGCAATGCCCGCGTGTTCGGGTTGGTCTCGTCAATGTTCGCGACGTTGTACCGGAACATGAACTGATTCGACGGATTCCACGAATGATCCAGCCGAATTGAAAACTTATAGTCCGTTCCGCGATACGGAAAGATTCCGCTGTTGATTCGAAACAGTTCCTTCGTGCGCTCCGAACTTGTCAGAGCCTGACGTAGCGCCGCGGCAGAAGCGGGAGGCAACGTCGCGAAGATGGCTTCCTGCTGTGGCGTGGGATTGAAGATCGATTCATCCGTGAGAACGGATACGGACGACGACTCATCCCGATCAAGACCTTCAAACGCTCCAAAGAAGAAGGTACGCTCATTGAAAACCGGTCCACCGAGCGTTGCGCCGAATTGCTGGCGATTTGCGGGAGGCTTCACACGGATGGCCTGGTTGTTCTCGAACTTCGTGGCAAAGGGATCCGCCGCGTCCAGGGCATCATCCCGGAAGAAGCCATAAACAGATCCGTGCAGTTGATTCGTTCCCGATCTGGAAACGATGGTAATCGTGCCTCCGCTTGCTCCACCGAGTTCGACGGAATAGTTCGAACGGTTGATTTGAAATTCCTGAACGGCGTCCTGGCTTAGTGTCGGCCGCACACCGCCCGCGCCATCATTCGCTTCACCGCCGTCCACCGACACGGCGTTGCCGCGGCCGTTATTGCCATAAAACGAGAGGCCGCTGTGCGCGGCCTGAGGCGGTCGAAAGTCGTTGGCATCGGCCAGCGCATCCGCGTCGGCGACGCCCGGCATCAGAAGGCTGTAGGTCAGATAATTCCGTTTATCAATCGGAAGTTGTTGCAGAGCATCTCCAGTAATCGTGTTCGATTGCTGGGATCTGTCGGGTTCCGCAAGCGGGCTCACGCTCTCCACCAAAACAACAGCGGACGGAGAGGCGACCTTCATTTCAAAGTCAATGACCGCTGTCTGGCCGACGGTCAATTCCACGGACTTGGGAGAGCCGTCGAATCCCGGCACTCTCGCCCGGATCTCATACGTGTCCGGCCGCAGCAACAGGGCGCGATAAGTACCATCGTCGCTGGTGACCAGGGCGGTTTCCGTATTCGTGCTGCGCGCGAGCAGGACAATTGAGGCGGACGGAATCACGGCTCCGCTGGGATCCGTCACCGTTCCACGGATCTCTCCCGTTGCAGCGCCAGCTTGTGGAGCCGCAACAGCCACCCGAATGAGGAATACGAGGACTACCAAAGCACCGATCGTTTTCATCGATAGCTCCGAATACGGCTAAATTTCAGGGCTGGGTCCCTAAGGTGGGCCAAAATACCAAGAGCCGCGTCAGCTTTTAAAGTCGTTTTTTCGCCAGGGACGGTAGCGGAAAATCGAACTGACGCGGCTCTTAACTCAAACCTGTAACTGGGCAATAGAGCGTTTGTTGGCCCACAAAATACAAAAATCTTTCACATCTCCCAAGAAAAAAGCAGGCTGCCCCAGGTGAATCCCGCTCCAAAGCTCGCCAGAAGTACCAGATCCCCCTTATTCACGCTTTTATTTTCAGCAGCTTCAGATATGCAGATAGGGATCGTCGCCGCAGTGGTGTTGGCAAACCTGTCGATATTTATCGCGACCCGCGAAGGCTCCAAATTCATCCGATCCACAGCGGCCTGAATGATCCGGAGATTTGCCTGATGGGGGATATACAGCTTAACATCAATTGGATTTATGGAGTTCTTTACTAGAATTTCATGAGAAACGTCGGCCATTCCACGGACGGCATACTTGAACACGTTTTTCCCGTCCTGGTGAACGTAATGCATCTTCTTTTTAACCGTTTCGACCGAAGCCGGATTCAGGCTTCCCCCGGCCGGCATGTGCAAGTACTGACCGCCTGTGCCGTCAGACTTCATAATGAAGTCGATGATACCGCGCTCGTTGTTGCCCGCAGGTTCAAGCAGCGTTGCTCCGGCACCGTCGCCAAAGAGCACGCACGTCGTGCGGTCTTCGGGATCGACAATGGAGGTCATGACATCAGCGCCGATCACCAGCACTTTATTGCAGGCGCCTGTCGAGATGAATTGGGCGCCCGTCACGAGGGAATAGATGTAACCGGAACAGGCGCCGGAAAGGTCGAAGCCCCAGGCGTTTTTTGCGCCGATTTTCTTCTGGACCAGGCATGCGGTCGAAGGAAAGAACATGTCGGGCGTTACAGTGCCCACGATGATCAGGTCGATCTCGGAGGCATCGATGCCGCGCTGCTTCAAGAGGATTTTCGAAGCTGCCGCTGCAAGGTCGCTGGTGGCGACGCCTTTCTCCACGAAGCGGCGTTCGCGGATTCCCGTCCGTTCGAAGATCCATTGATCGGAGGTATCGAGAGTCTTCTCGAAATCCTTATTTGTAACGCGACGGTCGGGGAGGTAGTGGCTGACGGCGGTGATTTTCGTACGGCGTAAATTCAATATGAATCCTTAGGTACAAGTGTTCAAAACGCGGAAATCTAGCACAGTCCACTACATGATACAATCGACGCGCCATCCTTACAGGTGCGCATTTATACAGGAGTAAATGGATTCATGGCAGGATACGATCCCAAGAAGTTCAACCCCACGGCGATCATTCCGGAGGCGCCCGCGAAGATTACGCGCAAGAAGAAGAAACCGAAAGAGATCGCTGTAGTAATTCCGGACAATTGCACGGGGTGCGAGGCTTGCGTCAGTTTTTGTCCGGTGGATTGCATTGAGCATACGCCACGGGACAATTCTGATGGTACGAATGTAATCATTCCGAACGTCCAGATCCGTTTTGACGAATGCATCGGTTGCAAGATCTGCGTTAACGTCTGCGAGCGTATGGCTTGGGATGCCATCGAAATGTGGCCCGCCGAGCGAGTAGAGGAGTTTTTCGGAATCAAACTCCACGATAAGTATGAAGACGCCGTCGCGGCGTACGCAGCCGTTGCCACCCCCGACGACCCGGGGCCTGGAGGCCGGCCTTCCTAACCTTTTTGGGCGGCAATGGCTTTAACGACCGTTTCGCCATGGAACCGCCCGTTCTCTATGAATACCTCAGCGTTAAACCGTCCGCCGATGATTGAGCCGGCGAGATAGACACCCGGTACGTTGGTTTCAAACGTCTCCGGATTGTGGTGCGGTCGTAACGTTTCCGAGTCCCACTTCACGTCCAGTTGCTCGAAAAATTTCGTTGAAGAATGGTAGCCCGTGAGCAGGAACACCTGCTGCGCCTTGAGCGTGATGAGGGTTCCGGCCTGCACGATCTCGACAGTTGATGAAGTAATGCGGCTCACCAGGGCATTGAAGTACGCCTTTATCTCCCCTGCCTTGAACCTGTTTTCGATATCCGGTCGTACCCAGTACTTGAGGGTCGAGCCCATCTCGGCACCGCGATGAACGAGGGCGACGCGTGCTCCGCCTCGGAAGAGATCCAGGGCCGCCTCGGCCGCCGAATTTCTTCCACCGACGATCACGACATCGCGGTCGAAGAAGGAATAGGGTTCCGTATAGTAATGGGACACGTGGGGCATCTCTTCACCGGGAATGCCGAGGATATTCGGATTGTCGTAATAGCCTGTCGCCAGGACGATGTTCTTCGCCAGATAGGTGCCCAGTGAAGTTCTGACCCTGAAGACATGAGGCGCGGTCTGTTCGATGCGTTGAACGTGCTCAAATTGACGCACCGTCAGCCCGAAAGCCTGAACGACCTTTCGGTAATACTTCAGCGCTTCGTTCCTTGATGGTTTCTCCCGTTCGGAGACCAGCGGCATACCCCCGATTTCAAGCAGCTCGGGCGTCGTGAAAAAGACCATGTGCGTCGGAAATCCAAGGATGGAGTTGGTGATGCATCCCTTGTCGAAAACCAGATACTTCAGTCCGCGACGATGGGCTTCGATTGCGGTAGCGAGTCCGGTCGGGCCGGCCCCGACGATGGCGATATCGATTGGATCCATTGGTTTTATGTTTCGTGATAACGGCCTTCGGCAACAACTGCAGCCGTCGACGTCAATTTGAGGCGGCCGTTTTCCGGCCATTCCACAACAAGCTTTCCGGCAACGGCATGGATGGTGACATGACGCCCCGTCTTGCCATTGAGTATCGCGGCCACCGCTGCGCCGCACGAGCCCGTGCCGGACGCAAGGCTGACACCGACACCTCGCTCCCAGAATGCAACACGCAGTTCGCGGTTATTGAGCACCTTGATGAATTCCACGTTCGTTCGGTTGGGAAACGAGGGATCGTTTTCCAGTCGAGGACCCAGACGTTCCACCTGCCGGTCGTCGATATCCTGAACAAAGAGCGAGCAGTGCGGATTGCCTGTGGAGCAGAGACTGATGCGCAATTCTTCACCATCCACTTTGAAAGGATGATTGATGACCCGGTCCACAGGGTGTTCCGGGATGAAAGGAATCTTCTCGGGTTCCAGCGCGGGAACACCCATATCCGCCTCGTACTGTTCACCTTTGCGCATGAGAGCGTAAGTGCCGGAAACCGTGCGTAGCTGAATCTTCGCCTGTTGCCAGCGCCCGCTCTCGATCAGGTAAGCCGCCGCACATCGCAAGCCGTTTCCCGAGCATTCGGCCTCGCCACCGTCGCGATTGAAGATCCGCAGATCGAACAGGTCGCCCTTTTGCACCCAGAAGATCACGCCATCGGCTCCGACCCCAAAGTTCCGGTGGCAGATGGCCTGAGTGAATGTGGCGTACTTTTTCTCCGGGACCGCAGCCTTCTGTATGAGGATGAAGTCATTGCCCAGCGCCTGAGTTTTGACGAAATCAATCACAGTGCCTCAACGTAGACCTTCTCTGAATGCGCAGTCAAAGTTGCACGAATTTCGGGACTGACCTTTCCGATCGGCAACCAGCCGATGAGAATTGTCGCTGTCAGAAACAGCACGGTGCCCAATATGCCGCCTTCCGGTCCGTACCCGCCTCCAAGAATCATTTCCGAGGCCGTGGATGTGTTCAGAATCGACGGCATATCCAGCCCGGAAACGGGATATCCGAGCACGACTGAGAGGCCGGCATTCCATCCGAAGTGGATACCGTAGGGAAGCCACAGCGATCGTGTCTTCAGATAAGCCCGGCACAGAAACACGCCGGCGAGAACCGTATTCACAGTGCTGAGAACGGTCGCGCCGGGATTGCGTGCATGGAGCAGTCCGAAAATAAAGGATATCAGCAGCATTGCTCCCCATGGGCCGATTCCCTTCAAAAATACCTGGAGCGGATAACCACGAAAAACGATCTCTTCATTCAGGGCGGATATCGCCAGGACAAAAAGGGTCGCGCCGATCGCCGGCACCACGGCAGGAGAAGCGCTCGCTTCCACGCGGGTGCCTTCAAACAGGAAGGAGGCCGCGAACGTTGCGAGGAGTAAAGCGGCGGAAACCGCGATTCCGGCCACAAAGTCCCGAAACCAGCCTGTGTGTAGTGACACTCCATAAGCTGAAACAGGCACCCGCTCGATGCGTGCCATCGTGAGGAGCGAGGCAACAGCGGGAACAAACAGCACCAGGGCCCTCACTCCGATAAAACGCCAGTCGGTCTGGGGAAGCAGTAGCAACCCGGGGTTGAACCAGATCAGAAAGCCGCCTATCGCGAAATTCATCAGGATAAAGACAAAAATGAGAATCGCCGTGAAGGTGGCGAACTTCCAGCCGGAGCGAACTTCGTACCGATTGTCGACGAAGAGAGGGAGAAGAGACACTTACAAGTATTTCCTCAACAGAATTTCAAGTTTGGCTCGCGTTTCGGCCGGCGCTTTCTTCAGATCGGTCAGAATGGCGTGCTGCAATGCATCACCACATTTGCAGGTGCGTTCGACCGGTAGACGCTTTACCGCGGCTCTGATGATCTTTTGAGCGTTCTCGCTGTTTTTGTGGAGATTCCGGATGATATCGGCAACCGTGACGGAGTCGTGATCTGGATGCCAGCAATCATAGTCGGTGACAAGAGCTATCGTCGTGTAGCAGATTTCCGCTTCGCGAGCGAGCTTGGCTTCCTGAAGGTTGGTCATGCCAATCAGGTCCATACCCCACCCGCGGTAGGTATTGGACTCCGCCTTGGTTGAGAACTGTGGACCTTCCATGCACACATATGTTCCGCCACGCTTGATCGGAATTCCCGAATCTTTTCCCGACGTCGCGATGACATCGGCAAGTACCGAACAAATCGGATCTCCAAAACTGACGTGAGCTACGATTCCGTTACCGAAGAAGGTGGAAATCCTCGACTTGGTCCTGTCGTAAAACTGATCGGGAAGAACAATGTCGAGCGGATGGAGGGCCTCTTTCAGGGAGCCCACGGCGCTGGCAGACAGTAACCATTCCGCCCCGAGCTGCTTAAAGCCATGGATGTTGGCGCGGAAGTTCAGCTCCGATGGAAGGATCGTGTGATTGCGATTGTGACGGGCCAGAAACGCGACCCGTTTTCCTTCGAGGGTTCCAACCCGATACGAATCCGAAGGGGCGCCAAACGGTGTGTCCAGTGGAACCTCTTCGATATTCGAGAGGCCTTCCATTTGATAGAGGCCGCTGCCTCCAATGATTCCTATCCGGACGTCACTCTTCATGTTCGACAAGCTCCAGCAAAACTCCGTGCATACCTGCAGGGTGAACGAACGCGATCTTTGAATTCCCGGCGCCGCGTTTTGGCGACGAATCGATGAGCCGAACCCCGGCCGCTTTCAACCGCTCGAGAGCCGACTCGATATTGTCCACCGAAAGTGAGATATGGTGAATGCCTTCTCCGCGTTTCGACATGAATTTCTCGACGGGTGAGTCGGGACGAAGCGGCTCCAGGAGCTCGATACGACTGTCTCCTACGGGAATCATGGCGACGCGAACGCCCTGTTCTTCGACGTTTTCGTAGCCGGAAACACGCAGCTCGAGGACACCTTCGTAGAGCTTCAAGGCTTCCTCAATGGACCGCACGGCAATCCCGATATGGTCGATTCGACGATTTGATGCCGTCAACGTTTCGACAACCGCGTATGGGTCTGTTTCGTGGCGCGCAATTTTGTCGAGGACATCGCCGAGCGCATCCGCCGGGAACGCTTTTTCGAGAGCGGCCTGTACCAGTTGCTCCTGCAGAAGACGAGTGAGGTGATCGCGCGCGGCATCGCGCTTCCTTGCCAGCCGTTGCTCAGCGGCTCCCGAGCGATTCAGGTACGCATCGATGTGCGACCTCAGTTCCTCCGTGCCTGCTCCCTCGGTCGCAATCGTCTTGACGATGGGTGGAATCCAGCCATCGGCGCGGTGCGCGAGGGACAGGATCGAGGTCAACGCGTGCTCCATCTTCTCTACTCCGGGACGGTCGCACTTGTTAATAACGAAGATGTCTCCGATTTCCATGATCCCGGCCTTAAGAGCCTGGACGTCATCACCCATGCCCGGTACGAGAACCACGATAGAGACATCTGCGAGTTTGACGATGTCGACTTCATCCTGACCGACTCCGACGGTCTCGACCAGAATCGGACTTCGCGCTGCTGCGTCGAGCACGCGAATCACGTCGGCCGTTGCGGCGGCGAGGCCACCAAGGTGACCCCGGGTCGCCATACTGCGGATAAAGATTCCAGGATCCGTAGAGAGAGTCTGCATACGTATGCGGTCGCCAAGGATGGCGCCGCCAGTGAACGGACTGCTGGGATCGACGGCAACGATGCCGATCTGCGCACGATCTGTCCGATAGGCTGCGGCAAGCCGGTCGACGAGCGAGCTTTTTCCGGATCCAGGACTTCCGGTGACGCCGATGACGGTTGCCTGGCCGGTGTACTCAAACAGTTGCCGCATGAGCGCGGTTCCCGCCGGAGATCGGTTTTCGACCAGAGAAATCGCGCGAGCGAGGGCTCGTGTGTCACCCTGGAAAAAGTCGCGGGAGGTCGCTGTCATCGTCTTCAGATTTCTCCTGACGCCTTCAGCAATTCCCGCGCGATAACCAGCCGCTGGATTTCGCTGGTGCCTTCGCCAATCGTGCAGAGTTTGACATCACGGTAGAACTTTTCTGCCGGGTAGTCCTTGATGTACCCATAACCCCCATGGATCTGAACACATTCATTGGCGACGCGCACCGCAACTTCGCTGGCGTAAAGCTTCGCCATTGAGGACTGCAGCGTCGTCTTCATTCCCTGGTCCTTCATCCATGCGGCGCGATGGGTCAACAGGCGTGCGCTGTCGATCTCGACGGCCATATCGGCAAGCTTGAACTGGATGCCCTGAAAGGCGGAGATCGTTCGGCCAAACTGTCTTCTCTGCTGGGAATAGTGAAGTGATGCCTCGAACGCGCCCTGCGCCATCCCGAGGGCCATCGCTGCGATGCTGATGCGTCCTCCGTCCAGGACCGTCAGCGCATCGATGAAGCCGTGGCCTGCTTGACCGAGCAGATTGTCTTTGGGAATACGGCAATCGTCAAAGATGACTGTGGAAGTATCGCTGGCGCGAAGACCGAGTTTGTTTTCTTTCTTTCCCGCAGTGAATCCCGGTGTTCCCTTTTCGAGAATGAAGGCGGAGATGCCATGATGCCCTGCGGCCTTGTCCGTTACGGCCATGGCCACACAGATGTCGCCGTAGGTTCCA
>DASTBJ010000286.1:0-4308 GCA_035712125.1 Terriglobia bacterium | reverse complement strand
GATACACGGTGGTATAGCCGATCCGCGGATCCTGTTGCTTGACGCTCCGGTAGATGTCTTCGACACTCCGGTGCCCTTCATCATCCAGGAATGTATCGAGAATCAGTTCGCGATGGGGAGTCATCTTCAGGTTTCTCTCCCGCAGGTAGTCGGTGAGAACCTGCATTTCGGCCCGGACAGGCTTCACGGACCGGAAGATGTCGGCAACATCTTCACGACGTCGTTGTAGAGCACGAACACCATCAGGGTCAGCAGAAACACGAAGCTGACCTGAACGACACGCTCCTTGAACGCCATGCTCAGGTCCTGCCGCATAATGCCTTCCACGAGAAGGAGCAGCATGACGCCGCCGTCGAGAATTGGAATAGGAAGCAGATTCATCAAACCCAGGTTCAGGCTGATCATTGCCATCAATTGAAGCGTTGCGCTGACGCCAAGCTTCCAGAACTCCGAGGTTTGCTTGACGATCATGATCGGACCGTCAACCGACTTCATCGAAGCTTCACGCCGGACCAGCTTACCGAGCACCTTGAAGATGAGGGTGCCATATTCCATGTTCTTGTCGATGGACCGGGCAAGGGCACCGCGGAAGTTCTCTTTCACCATGACGGACGGATACTGATACCACCCGACACCGATCATCCGACGTCCATCCCGAAGCATAGGAGTGACATCGACGTTCCGGGGCTCACCCGCTCTGACAATAGTGATCGGGAAGGTTTCCGCAGTCAGGCTTTGGATGATATCGGATACCCCGCGACCCGATTCCTTGAGATCAATACCGTTGACTGCGGTGATCTCATCGCCAGGCAGAAGCCCGACCTTCTCGGCAGGGGAATTCGGCTCGACTCGGCCAATGACATTGGTCGCATGACTCTTGGGACGCATCCCGGCATAGCCGGCGTCGTTGGGTCCCCGCTTCACGGGTGTCAGAGATGTTTCGATAATCTTTCCGTCTCGGTTCACGACGATCGGAATCGTCTGTCCACCGCTGATAACGACTCTCGCTTCGACGTGTTCCCAGTTGGGACGGTTCTTTCCGTCAATCGAAACGATTCGGTCCCCATCCTGAATGCCTGCGGCGCTTGCGGGAGAGTCTGCTTCGACCACTCCGACCACGGCTTCACCTTCCGCGAATTGCGGAACTTCGGTACCGTACATGAATAAGCCGGTCAAAAGCCCTACGGCCAGAATGATGTTCATTGCCGGACCGGCCGCAGCCACGAGGAAACGCTGCCACTTCGGTTTTGAGAGGAACTCGTTGGGTGCTCCGGTAACCGATTCGCCGGGATTTTCGCCGGCCATCTTGACGTACCCCCCGAGTGGGAACGCACTGATTCGGTAGTCGGTTTCTCCATAACGGAATCCAAGGAGGCGGGGGCCAAATCCCACAGAAAAGGTTTCAACCTTTACTTTGAACAGCTTCGCGACGAGAAAGTGCCCCAACTCGTGGATGACTATGATGATGCCCAGAACGAGGAAGGCTATTCCGATTCCCATGATGATTTCGCCATTCTAGCACGGTCAGACCCGCTCCCGGACGAAACGCCTTGCCCAGGCATCGGCGGCCATGACATTTTCCAATGTTACCTCAGAAGCACTCTGATGAGCATCCAGCGATTCTTCAATTAGACGAGGAATGTCCATAAAAGAAATACGCTGGTCCAGAAATGCCTGGACCGCGACCTCATCGGCAGCGTTCAACACGGCTGGAGCCGTGCTTCCCTGCCGGATCGCACGGTATGCCAGTTGAACGCAAGGGAACTTCACGGTATCGGGGGGCAGAAAATCCAGTCTGCTGGCGGCGGTCCAATCGATCCCGGGCACGCACGACTCTAATCGGTCCGGATAAGTCAGGGCATACTGAATGGGTTGACGCATATCCGTTGTGCCCAGTTGTGCGATCACCGATCCGTCGGTGAACTCCACCATGGAATGAACAATCGACTGAGGGTGCACAAGAATATCGACCCTGCTCTCCGGGATGTCGAAAAGCCAGCGGGCTTCGATGACTTCCAGGCCCTTGTTCATTAAGGTGGCGGAATCGATCGTGATTCTCCGCCCCATGCGCCAAGTCGGGTGGTTCAGGGCCGCCTCAGGAGTGACCTGGTCGAGATGCTCTCTTGGCGTATCCCGAAAAGGCCCTCCTGACGCCGTCAGGATGAGGCGGCGGACTTCTTCGCGTCGGCCGGACCGAAGACATTGATCGATGGCGCTGTGCTCGCTGTCTATCGGAATAATCTGCGCACCCGTTCTTGCCGCAGTGCTGCGAAGCAGTTCCCCTGCAAGAACCATCGACTCTTTGTTTGCGAGCGCAACCGTCTTTCCCGCTTCGACCGCCACATACGTTGGAAACAGGCCGGCTGCGCCTACGGCGCCGGAAACAACAATGTCGACCTCATTTGCAGAAGCAATTGCTCGCAGACCCTCCTGTTCTGTAAGAATTTCCGGCAGACGAATTCCAAGATCCCGGCAGTGACGGGTCAACTCATTCAGCCGGCTTCCTTCTATCAGGGTGACGACCCTGGGTTCAAAGGCCGCGATTTGTTCCGCAAGCAGTGTTACGTTGCTGTGCGCTGCCAGCGCAAACACCTGAAATCTTCCGGACAGGTGTCGAACGACATTCAACGTGTTCTGCCCGATTGAGCCGGTCGATCCGATAATGGCCAGCTGCTTCATCATCTGAAAAACCAGTAAAAAATGGGTGCCGCGAACAGCAACCCATCCAGACGGTCCAGCATCCCGCCATGGCCCGGCAGAAGTGAAGAAGAGTCCTTCACACCTGCGCTGCGCTTGAGCGCAGATTCGGCGAGGTCGCCAACCTGACCCGCACAGCCCGATACCAGGGAGGCTGCAATAAGACGACCCGAACCGGCCTCGGTCAGGGCGAACCCAAGAACAACGCCCGCGACAATGCTTGCGATCAGTCCTGCAAAAGCCCCCTCGACGGTCTTTCTAGGGCTAATGGTAGGCGCGAGCAGATGCCGCCCTATCGAGCGCCCGCCATAGAAGGCCGCAGTATCTCCGATCCACAAAATGCCCAGCAGAACAATGACCATCTCTCGCTCCATGAGCAAGAGGAATCCGGGCAGCAGTCCACAATACAGAATGCCCATCAGGCTCAGGGCAACTTTGGGAAGAGCCTCGGGAAGAGAGGCGCTAAGCGAAGTTACGGTTGCGGCGACGAGCACCGAAAGTGTCACCGCGCCGAGAGCCAGCGGTAGTCCGCCGAGAAACGACAATGTGACGACCATCCCGAGCAGCAGGGCCCAACGGCCTGGACGCGAGTCCAGGCGCGCGGCACCGAGAACCAACAGTTCCTCGAAGCAACGTGCACCGGCTGCGGCAATCATTACGGCGAAAAGCCAGGAGGGAGCCCACAGAGTCACCAGGATGATCAGGGGAATGCCGATGGCAGCAGTAAGGAGTCGCTTCATTCCTTCGCAGCAGATAGCACAGGGGTTTCACCCAAACCGCCGTAACGACGTTCACGTTTCTGGAACGCGACAATTGCTTCGTACAGATCCGTCCGATTGAAGTCGGGCCAGAGTGTCTCCGTTACGTAGATCTCGGTGTATGCAATCTGCCACAAAAGGAAATTGCTGAGTCTCATCTCACCGCTCGTGCGTATCAGCAAGTCGGGGTCCGGCAGGCCAGCGGTATAAAGATGACGTCCGAACTCCGCCTCGTCCACGGCCTGCTGTCTATTGGCGATAATTCGGTTCACCGCATCCACGATCTCGGCGCGCCCGCCGTAATTCAGCGCGACAACAAAGATCATACCCGTGTTGGAACGCGTCCGGTCAATGGCCTTGAAGAGTTCGCTTCGAACTGACGGATCGAGTTGGTCCGTGCGTCCCACAGTCCGAAACTGAATGTTGTTTCGATCCAGATTGTCGATCTCGCGGTTCAGATATTCCCGGAGCAGAAGCATCAGCGTACGAACCTCGGTCGCCGGTCTTTTCCAGTTCTCGACGGAAAACGCGTACAAGGTGAGGACGGAAACTCCCAATTCGGCACAACCCTCGACAACTTCGCGAACGGCGCTAATGCCTGAGCGATGCCCGGCAACACGGGGCAGTCCCCTCTTGCGCGCCCACCGACCATTGCCATCCATGATGACCGCGATATGCGCCGGCAGTGCGCTCTTGTTAATCGCCTGGAGGAGTTGCTCTCTCGTTCCCGACATGCTTCGGGATCTTATCACGCAGGCAATAGAAGTTTTCAATACAAAGCTCTTTAATAGTCAACGCGAACCAGGTGCAGGCCGCGAGCAGGAACACACGGACCAGCGCGGCGCCGATCGCG
>DASTBJ010000285.1:0-4801 GCA_035712125.1 Terriglobia bacterium | reverse complement strand
TCAGCGAGGAGTGGCGCGAACGACTAAAAGCTCAACCGTGCAGCAAGCTGAGTATTCCGCCCCGGCCGTGCGCTCGTCACCACTCCGAAGTCGTTCGCTCCAAGTGTGAGCCCCGGAACATTGAAGTTCGCATGGTTCAGCAGATTGTAAAATTCCGAGCGGATATCCAACTTCACGCCTTCCGACAGCCTGAACGTCTTTTCGATCGTCATGTCGGTGGTAACAACCGCGGCGCCGCGAAGCACCGACCGAGGAGATGTGCCGAACTGCAGTGGCGCGGGCTGCACAAACGCTGCGGTGTTAAACCACCGCTCAACGGTTCGTTCCCCTGAAGGAAGTCGAGGGTCTCCCACCAGATTCGGCCGCAGCGTCCCGGCAGGGAACAGGCCGCTGGCCGTGTTGGACGCCGTTACCACCGTAAAGACCGGACCGGACATGTATGTCTGGACCAGGCCGAGCCTCCATCCGTTCAAGATGCCGCTCAACACCACATTGTTTCGAACCGCGGCAACAGATGGTATCTCGTACTGCAGCGTCGCCAGGAAATGATGCGGCACGTCGCTCGAACTGCGCGCCTTGTCGAGACCACGGTTGTAGGCATTCATGTAGCTACCGGTCGCGCCGTACTCTGTCGTAGCTTCGACATCGTCGATGAATTTCGAAAACGTGTAGTGAACAAGGAACGCCAGACCCCGGCCCATCCGTTTCTCAGCACGGATAAAGCCGGCGTGATAAGTCGAATTGCCGAGTGTGGGATTGATCCACCGCACGTCCGTGAACTGTGGGAACGGGCGGCTAGCCCGGAGATTCCCCGGTCCAACCAGTTCCGGCGGTACCTGGTTGAGACTGAAATCGGGTCCATTGAGATGGTGGCTGACGTTGGCCATGTAGCCAATCTCAACCATCAACTCCGACGTCAGTTCGCGCTGAACATTCAGGTTGTACTGGTAGGAAACCGGAGCGACCTGCCGAGGATTAAAGAACAACACCGTTGTGTTAGTTGGCTGTGTCAGCGGAACAGCTCCAAAGCTGTCCGTGAGCGGGGGCCGGGATACCGCGGGGAAACCGTCGCGCAATTGAAGGGCGCTCTGCAACGCCGCCTGTGGCACGCCGAACGAAGCGGTTGTCGAAAATCCCAGAGCGGCCGTATCCCCGATTGTCGCGTCGACAGTCTGAGCATAGAAGATGCCTGCACCTCCACGAACCAACAGATTGGATGAGCCCGGAAGACGGTATGCGAATCCCACTCTCGGACCAATGTTGTTGGTGTCGGTGGCGAATGCTCTCTCCGGCGTTCCGTCGATACCGGCAAATGTCACGACACCCGGAGTCCCCGAGACGGGATTTATCTTCGTTGCGTCGAACGAGTTCATCGTGTTCCCTACGGCGCGGCGAGGGAACTCCACGTCATATCGAAGGCCCAGATTCAATGTCAGATCCCGGCTGACACGCCAATCGTCCTGAATGAAGAAGGCCCAGTAGGATGCTCGTGTGCTGATTTGATCGGAGATTAGAATGTTCGCCGAGTTCACTTCGCCCAGCAGGAAGCTGGCGAATGCGTTGCCCGTATTGACCACACCCGGAAGGCCTGTGATCAACGGCGTGATCGCGAAATTACCGGAAGAGCCGCGGTCCCTGATCTCACTGTTAGCGCCGAAGCGTGCTTCCGTGCCGAATTTCAGCGCGTGTTTTCCCTTCGTCCAGGACAGTGTTTCAACAATGTGGTTATCGAGGATCGGCGTCTGTGTGCGCGACACGGCGGCCGGATTTCCCAGCGTGGCATAACCTGGAATCGTGAACGAGGGGAACGCCGCAGCACTGACCCCTGTCAATCCGATTTGGCCGGCCAGGTTCTCTCCATTGCCCGGCCGCGTATCGATGAACTTGCGACGCAGGTAGGTAAAACGCAATTCGTTGACGATGGTTGGACTGAAGACGTGAGTATAGGCGCCCAACACGCTCTGAATCCGAACGTCCGTGATATCTCCGGCGGGGTCGGCCTCCGGAATTCCGTAGTAGCCGGACGCGTACGTGCCGCTGTCGTTGATGTAGTACCGGCCTGTCACGCGATCGTTCTCTCCGAGCCGGTGATCGACGCGGGCCAACACGATGTTGCGATCGAGTTCGTTCACGGTGGTGCCAATGAAGTTGCTGCCGTTGGTCGCCGTGCCCGTACGGTTCGGCAGCGGATAGTACTTCAGCGCGGCGGCCGCAACTTCATCGATGCGGTCGGCAGGAATGACGTTGTCGGCAAACTGGCTTCGCGTATTTCCGACGGTTGTCGCGGGGTCGTAAATCCTGATCAGCTCACCTGAACTTGTCCTGAGGTCGGAGAAGTCACCGGCGCGATTGGCGAGCGTCGGCACCGTAAATGTTCGGGTATCGCTGGTCTTCTGTCGTGTCTGTTCCCATGAAGCAAAGAAGTGCGTCTTGTCTTTGACGATAGGACCGCCGAAGGTCGCGCCGAACTGATTGAGTCGAATCGGGGTACGTTCGGCGGCGAAGAAGTTGCGCGCATCCAGCGCATCGTTGCGGAGCGACTCGAAGACGCTGCCGTGAAAGTTGTTCGTCCCCGACCGCGTCGACATCGTCACGACGCCGCCGGTTGAGTGGCCGAATTCCGCCGAGTAATTGTTGGCGATGACCTTGAACTCCTGCATCGCGTCTACCGGCAGGCTGACCAACTGCTGGGCGCGGGTCAGTCCAACGGCATTCGTTGCATTGCCGCCGTCAAGAAGAAAGGTCTGATTCCGAGAGCGCCCGCCGGCGACGGAAAAGACCGGATAGTTCTCCGCCGTTCCGGTGCCCGTATCGATCATCACCACGCCGGGCGTCAATGCCGCAAGAGACGACGCCGCGCGATTCGGCAAGGGCAACGCCTCGAGTTTCTGACGATCAATCGTTTGTCCGATGTCGGAGGATTGCGACTGCATCAGCGGAGCCGCGTCCGTAATGCGGATCGTGCTTTCCACTTCACCGATCTGCAGCGGCAGATCAATGGCGATTGTCTGGCTGACCTGGAGTGTCAGCGGGCCGCGTGTAAGTTTGCTGAACCCGGGAAGCTTGGCATGCACGGTATAGTTGCCGGGAACGAGCGCGGTAATACGAAACACACCGTCCTCATTGGTTATCGTGTCGACCTCAACGCCGGTGTCGATGTTCACTGCACGAACCCGCACGCCGGGTATGGCCGCATCTGTCGGATCTTTAACCGTACCGGTAATGGTGCTGCTTCCCGCCTGAGCGAACGTTCCTGTTGTCACGGCCAGTATCAGAAACAAAACGTGAATAGAAAATGATTGCCTCATTGCTCCCTCTAAAAGTTGAGTTGTGAAACTTGAGTTCGGGTTGCTGGTTAGCTGCGACAACAGCAACAACAGCAGGGGCAACAAGCGCAGGCGGGAGCGTTCGAAAGAACGGAATCGTTCGTGATGGAGATAAGAATCATATTAGCGGCGTTACTCGATCAAACGGAAGTCAGAGTGTAGGGGCCTTTCGCGATGGAAGTCAACCAGGACCAATTCAGGACCAATTTCTGTCCCGACCATCCGCCTGGATTGGTCGGATGGCCGGATCAGCCCCCATTGGCATACGCTTCTAGTAGTTGTCTCCGTCCACCTTCAACTCGTTGTTCACCTCGAACACGCTGGGGACGTTTCGCGCGGCGGTAAACACAAGCTGCTTATCCGCATCGCTCGCCACAAAGCCCTTGAGCGTGACACGCCCGTTCTTCACGATAATGTGAATGGGGGGTACTGCAAGCGTCGCGTACCGGAACAACGGACTGTCGTACTTGAAGATCTCTCGATACATCGCAATCCGAATTGCGTCATCCGACGGCGATATCGGCAAGACTTCAATCTCATTGACGACCCTGGACACGCTTTCCAGCTTCTTTACTCGGTTCTCTGCATCGGACTTCGTTGTCGGCCGCGTGACCTGTCCCTGAAGCGTCACAGTTCCATTTGGAAGCACCTGGCCCTCCAGCCAGTCGAACACGCCGTAGTACGGCATGGTCACGAGTTGGTGGCGCACTTCGTCAGCGATGAGCGCTGAAGTGCGTTGTGCGTCCGGAGGGGCGGTCGCCTTCAACTCCGGCTTTGTCGGATCCTGCCTCTGGGACTGTGAGGTGACCGTCGCCTGAGTGATCCAAAAGAAAACAATTGAGATCATCAAAGTGACCCGTGCTCTCATCTCAACCCGCTCCTTTCCCGCGAAGTAGCTTCGCAGACCTTATAAGCAGCACGTTGGGGACCTTTTCGGGAGCGTGTTATCCTTCCCGGCACGAGGAGACTCCGATGAAAAAGGGACACACGTTCGGGTTGCCCATTGCGATCGTGGCGCTGATCAGTTCAACTCATTTTTTCGCGCAGCAGGCGACGGCGCCCTTGCCGGAGCCGAAGATGTGGACTACGGCTGAAGACCATCAAAACATGATGCAGCAGTTGGGTATCCGAAAGCTTCGACCCGGCCCGAGCGGTAACGAGCAGGCTCCGAATCATGCCAACTATGACGAAGCGCTGGCGAATCCTTTCCCGAATCTCCCTGAAGTTCTAACCCTGAAGAATGGACGGAAAGTGACGACCGCCGAGATTTGGTGGAAGGAACGCCGGCCCGAAATCGTCGAGGAGTTCGATCGCGAAGTTCTCGGGCGTGTGCCTGCGAATGTGCCGAAGGTCACGTGGGAAGTGACGAACACGGTGCAGGCTATCGTCGGGAACTATCCGGTCATCGGCAAGCAGCTGGTCGGCCGCGTCGACAATTCTTCGTATCCCGCGATTGAAGTGAATATACAAATGAC
>DASTBJ010000284.1:0-7809 GCA_035712125.1 Terriglobia bacterium | reverse complement strand
GAGTTCGGCTTGGTGCCGAGTTTGAAGTCGATTCTCCGGAGTCGATTCCGCCTCATGACCTGAAGCCAGACCGTATCTCCGGGCGCCATCGACTGTTCAATGTGCGGGTAGACGTCGGCAGCCTTCAGCCTGCGTCCATTTAACGTGATGATTTCGTCGCCACTGTTGACGCCCGCCTGGTAGGCCGGCCCATCGGATAACACAAACCGGACCACGGTTGCGCCATTCACCTCGTGGACGGACATTCCACTGTACGCGAGCGGCCCCGTCTGCGCTGGAACCAGGTCGAGTCCGACGACACGGAACAACTCTTCAAACGGGTAGTCTTCCGTGCCGTTGATATGACGATGGAAGAACTCGTCGAAAGACGATTCCGTCACGCGGTTCAGAGTTTGAACGAGATCCTGCGTTGTGAATCCCGGCCCGGTGGCCGGAAAGGTTTCATACATCGCACGCATCAGCGTGTCATAGGAAACGCGGCTGCGAGTACGCCGCCGGATTTCCAGATCCAGGATCAGCGTGGCAAGTGCCCCACCTTCGTAGAACGAAACGGTCGCATTGACGTCATCGGGAGTCGGGTTGTTGAACTTGATCCACGCGTCGAATGACGCTTCGGAGAGACTCTGCACGAGCACGCCGGGACGACAACGCCTTTGATAAATCGCTTCGGCAATGGTCTTCAGGTACGCCTCCGGAGTTTCAAGACCGGCTCGGACCAATACCAGTTCGTCGTAATAGGAGGTTGTCCCCTCGCAGAACCACAGGAGATCCGTGTAGTTCTCCCGGGCCAGATCGACGTTTCGAAGAACCGCAGGCCTCAGGCGCTTGACGTTCCACGTATGAAACATCTCGTGCGCCGCCAGCGACAGGACCGTCTTGTACTGAGCGCCCGATTCGAGCGCCTGCACGGGTAGCTGCATGATCGTGGAGTTCAGGTGTTCAGTGCCCCCACCCAGTCCGGGCGCGACATGCAGGAGAAAAACATAGCGGTCGTAAGGAATGGAGCCGAAGATGGAGGCTTCAGCACGAATGATCTTCGCGAAGTCCCGCTCGAGGCGTTCGGAGTCAAAGGAGACTCCGCCCCACACAACGATGTCATGACGTTTTCCATCCACGTCGAAGGTAACGCGTTCATGGACCCCGATCTCGATCGGCGAATCGATCAGGACATCATAGTTTTCGGCAAGCAGGCTGCGAGCATCTCCGGGAATGGAATCAAGTCCACAAGCGACCTCCCAATTCGACGGCGCTTCAAGCCGGACCAACACCGCATCGCGTCGCCGGTCCGGAACGTACATGAAGACGGTCGCGCCCGAGAGAAACGCGTGGGTATCGTCAACATGGCGAGTTCGGTCATTCAGGAAGTTGGCGTAGACCGTATAGCGTATGACGATCTCGGGACCGCCGTCGGTGTCGATGCGCCACGTTGTTTTGTCTGTCTTGCGGATCGAAAGCGGTCTGTCAGCCGGCGTCGAAGCGCTGACGCTTCTGACGGTGCCGGCCGGGTTGAGTACCGCGTAGCGGCCCTGCCTCCAGACAGGAAGCGCGACGTCGAGCACCGGCGCGGCGACATTCCGCACCAGCATGCGAACTTCAAACGTTTGTGTCTGCGGGGCATTGAGAAAGAGGGTGTATTCAATCGGACGGATCAATCCGTTCTGCGCCTCAGTTTACAAATGAACCACACGTGAGCATCGTGCTTCCAAAGTAAGGATTCGCCAGGGTGCCTTTCTTTTGAACCCACTTGGCTCCGCCCTTGTACATCGGACAGAACGCGACCGCATGATCCGGAGGCAGTTCCATCGTGGTGGCAAGGTTGGACAAAGCCTTGAATTTTTCGCGCATCGCTTCGAGGTCACCGGCATCGGCCGCTGCCTGCGCCAGCGTTTTGAGCTCGCCGCTGCTTTCGTTCGCCAGCGCCGTCAGGGATTCCTTCGCTTTCTTCGTGTCGTCTGCCGCAAGCGCCGTTGCCGCATCGACGTAGGTTGTCGAAAGAACACTGGAAGACGGGGCAGGGGTTTCCACTGGAGACGCTGCGACCGGTGCGCTCGGTTCCGGTTGTGACACGGGCTCGGTGGCTGCCGGAGTTTCCGCCGAGGGAGAACAGGCTGAAAGAGTCAAAAGGATAAGAGCAGAGAGTATGGTGATCCGTTTCATCGCTACCTCCTCCGCGAGTATAGCAACAATGGGGTGTTGTGGATCCGCCTGCGAGACCGCGGAGTACGACGTTATCGGCGGGACAATCCCAACAGATCTCGTGCTACGGTTGCAATGCCTTCGGGTGGCTGAGCGGGTTTGTCGGATCCTTCGACAGCAGCCTCCGCATCTTTCTCTCCGGGATTGATGTAGCGATTACCTTCGAGTCCGGCCTGACGCGTATAGAGTTCGAAGTAGCGGCCCTCGAGTTCCAGCAGTTGGGCGTGAGTTCCACGTTCGACGATTTCGCCGCGCTCGAGGACGAGAATCTGGTCCGCCCCTCGAATCGTGCTCAATCGGTGGGCAATGACGAAGGTGGTGCGCCCTTTCATCAACGCAGCCAGCCCTTCCTGGATCAGCGCCTCGCTCTCGCTGTCCAGACTTGAGGTCGCTTCATCAAGAATCAGGATTCTCGGATTGGCCAGAATCGCCCGGGCGATTGCCACGCGCTGACGCTGCCCGCCGGACAGCTTGACGCCACGTTCGCCAATGATCGTGTCGAGCCCCAGATCGAATTGAGCCACGAATTCATCCACACGCGCGACTCGAACGGCCTCAAGGACTTCGGAGTCGGTGGCGCCAGGTTTGCCAAAAACAATGTTGTCCTTGATGGTGCCGTCGAAAAGGAAGTTGTCCTGAAGCACGACCCCGAGTTGGGATCGATAGGAATCGAGCATCGCCGTCGAGAGATCCTTGCCGTCGACCAGTACCCGTCCACTGAGCGGCTTGGCGAACGCGGCGACCAGACCAATCAGCGTGCTCTTGCCGGAACCGGAAGACCCAACAAGAGCCGTG
Organism: Terriglobia bacterium; assembly: GCA_035712125.1. GTDB lineage: Bacteria > Acidobacteriota > Terriglobia > 20CM-2-55-15 > 20CM-2-55-15 > DASTBJ01. The sequence goes on along the minus strand of DASTBJ010000284.1, from coordinate 4,818 downwards.
CTCGATCCAGGCGAGGCTTCAAAGGAAATGTTCCGCAATACCGGCTTTCCGGCTTCATATTCAAAGCTCACGTCCTCGAAACGAACATGCCCTTCGATTCGCCCCATTTCGACGGTGCGGCCCGGGTCCTCGTCTTCCGGTCGCTCGCCAAGAACCTCATGCATGCGGTCAAGCCCCGCAAATGCTTCTGTAAGTTGGGTACCGATGTTCGCGACCTGAAATACAGGGGCCACCATGAAGCCCAGCAAAAGGGTGAACTGAAAGAAATCACCGATAGTCATGGCCCCTTGAATGAGAAGCCGCCCGCCAACAATCATGACGGTGCCACTCACGATGCCCATGAGAACCGTTGAAGTCAGGCCGATCATCGATGTCGCCAGCAGCGAGCGCCGTACGTTCTCAAACAGCCGCATCGCGCCGGCTGAGAAGACGGCGGCTTCGCGCTCCTCTGCGTGGAAACCCTTCACGACACGAATGCCACCCAGGGTCTCGGTCAGCCGGCCGGTCACTTTGGCGTTGATCTTGCCGCGCTCCCGAAAGATCGGTCGAATGAACTTGAAGGCGCGCTGGAGGACGACAACGAAAACCAGCAGGAAACCTATGGCCACAAACGTCAGCGTGGCATTGATGCGGATCAGCAGCCAGAAAGCGATAACCGCAGTGAATAGTCCACCGATCAGTTCGACGAGGCCTGTTCCCACGAGGTTCCGAACACCTTCCACGTCCGACATGATCCGGGAAACCAGAGCGCCGGTTTTGTTGGCGTCGTAATAGCGGATCGGAAGCCGGCCGATGTGCCCCTGAACGCGAACACGCATCTCGGCAATCAGTCTTTGTGCCGATGCGCTCAACAGTTGCGTCAACGCGAAAGACGTCGCCGCCTGTACCAGGATTGCGACTCCGACGATGGCGACCAGCGGAGTCAGCAGATCCTCGCGGCGTTTCTGAACGATATCGTCGATCAAGTACTTCGTGGAGGCGGGAAGCACCAGGCCTGCGGCGCGGTTGATGAACACCAGCAACAGCCCGAGGAGGAACAGGTACCGGCGCGGCCAGACCAATTCGCGGACGTCTCGGTAGATGTGCGAAGCCTGCAGCTTCTGCCGAGGTTTGTCATCAGAGTGGTAGCGCGCGTGACGCATCGTGGAACTTATCGTAGCGCATTTGGAGAAGGGAAGACGCACTCGGAAGAATCGGGGTCAGACCCGGTCAGACCGGTCGTTTCCATTCTTTTGCCAGGAAGAAATCGGAAATCGGACGATTACTCCTTCGAAAATAGAGTCAGGCTGGGGCTGGACAGCGTGAGCGACGACTGGATTTCAGGCGTAGCGCCGGGGGTGGTGCTGGCCAAACAATAGATTTCTTGACCAACACCACCCCAGCCAAGGCTGCGCCTTGGCTTTCCCCTCTGATTTCAAAATCTTAAATCGGACGCAAATCGATTGCCGACTCGCCTCGGTGTGGATGTGCAGTTCATTTTGGACGTTATATGGAAGGGCAATGTGGAACAGGTCCATCTAACAGCGAACAATAGCCATTGGACAGCGATATCGGTGGGCTCCACGAGGATCCCCCTAATTTCCCTTCAATTTGCAATAATCTTCGAATCCATTCGTACTAAAAGGCATGGTTGAGGCCGTGGAAACTCGAAAACCGCCGGAACTGGATTTCGAAGCCATTTACAACACGCACTACCGGCGTGTCCTGAGTCTGTGCCGGTACCTTCTGAATTCCCCCGACAGGGCGGAAGACGCGGCACATGAAGCGTTTCTGCGCGCCCGCAGCCGGCTCGACTCGTACAACCCGGCGTATCCGCTGTCGACCTGGCTTTTGAAGATCGCGAGCAACTACTGCATTGACGTACTCCGGAGAAAGTCGGCTGAGAAGCGAATTTTCGACCCGGACGCCGGTCAGGGGTACGAGCCGCCATCACCCGGCTCCAGTCCTCTTGGAGAAGTGCTGGCGGCAGAACGGGGACGCGACGTGCGGCGCGCCCTGTCGGCGCTTACAGAAAAGTATCGCGTGCCGCTCGTTCTGGCCTACTACAACGAACTGAGCCATGAAGAAATCTCAGACATCCTTGGTGTGGAGCAAAAACAAGTCGCAGTGCTGATTTTCCGCGCCAAGCAACATTTACGCCACCGGCTCGGCAAGGAACTCGGGAAGGGGAGGCTGCAATGAGTTGTCCGAACGAATTCACATGTGCGTTGTTTGCGGACGGTGAACTGCACGAAGCAGATGCACGTTTAATCGCATTGCATGTAGATTCGTGTGAGGCCTGCGATCGGCTGGTAACCGCGTTGCGGGCAGAGAGCCGAATGCTTGTGCAGTGCCTGCAGGACGTCGATGTGGAAGAACCCGTTGATGTTCCGGAGCTCTCATCCGGGCGCGCCCGGCCCCTCGGTTTTGCATCGTTTGCCCTGGGAATTGTCGGCATCGCGCTCGCGTTCAAATTGTGCACGGGAATTCTTTTTGGTTTCGACCTTCCCGCGGAATTCGGGTGGCTCGATCCGCAGGAGGGGACCATAAGCCTTGGAGTTGCCGTCAATGCGGCATTTTATGCCATTCAGAACGCTGACAGCGTCGTCACCGACACGGCTCAAAGTATCGTGTTCATCTGTCTCGGTGGAGCGCTCCTTTTTGGAATGGCGATGGCCTTTAAGCGGACTGCTGCCGCAGGTTCAATGCTGGGAGTGCTCATGGCGATGGGTCTGATCTCGACTCCGAGTCATGCTGTCGATTTGCGCAAAGGCGCTGCCGCGTCGATTCCCTCCACAGAAACCATCGACGACACCGTCTTCGCGTTTGGCGGTGAAAAATACCAAAGCTTCGATATCGCCGGCACCATCAAGGGCGATCTGTTCGCGGCCGGCGATGTTGTCACGGTCAGCGGCACGGTCGAAGGGAACCTGCTCGTTATCGCGCGACGTGTGGAGGTTCGCGGCACGGTCGGCGGGACCCTGTTCGGTGCAGCGCACACGGTCGTGATTTCAGGGCGCGTAGGGCGCAACCTGATCACCGCCGGCGATAACGTCAACGTCGATCGAATGGCAAGTATCGGAGGCAACTCCATTACCGCCAGCCGCGATGCGACGATGGATGGAACATTTGAGCGGGATCTGCTTTCTGCTGCCGCAATGCTGGATCTGCGGGGCAACGTCGGTCGTGACGTCTCATTCGCCGGCGGACAGGTTTCATTGACCGGATCATCCCGTGTCGGAGGAAACCTGAGTGCCCGTGTCGGCAAGGAAGAGGATCTGCGCGTGGCGCAGGGAGCCACGATCGCAGGCCAAACGAACCTCAAGCTTCCCGTGGCAACGCCGAGGTCGAGCCGATACCTGACGATAAGGTTTTACGTGTGGCAGTTCATCCGGGTTCTTACGATGTTTGTTACCGGGCTGCTTCTCTTCAAACTTGTGCCGGCGCTGGTACCGTCGCGTTTTATTTCCGGAACCGATTGGCTGAAAGCCGGAGGTGTGGGTTTCCTGACCCTTGTCGCGGTACCGGTTGCTGCGATCATTGTGGGCGTTACCGTCATCGGTTTGCCGATCTCTATCGTCTCTGTTGTGTTGTATCTGATGGCCTGCTATTTCGCCAAGATCATCGTCGCGGAATTTGTTGGCCGCTCGGTGATGCAGGCTTCCGGAGTTGTTTCGCTCCTCGCGGGGATTTTTCTCGTCGTGGTGGCGGTAAACCTGCCGTGGATCGGAAGTCTGATCAACTTCGTTCTGATTCTTCTCGGTCTCGGGGCGATTGCGCTTACGGTTTATAACGCGGTCGCCTACAGAAGAACGGCAGAGATCTAGAACCGGAACGGTTTCACGTTCAGCTGTTCGCCCACGAGTCGTCCGACCAGCGTATCCAGCGATTCTCCGGTACCAGGCAGCACAAAGCGCGTTCCGTCCCAGTCCAGCTTGAAGCTCCGCGACTGCGCGGAAATCCAGATCTGACGGACCGGTGCATTGGGACTGATCACCATCTTGCCGGGATTGGGTTCCTCGACTTCAACGGTGAGCACGCCGTTCTGATACATCACTTCGGCGTCGTACTCTTCGGCGACAATCCCAAGACTCTTATTCAGCCTGACCAGTGCGGCTTCGCTCTGGGTTCGAAATTCTGTTTCGTTCAATGCCATGATTCCCTTGTACTTCACTTCCTGCGGGAATGCCAGATGTTGTGTATCATTACGCTTCATATGTTCGAACTGGCGCAGAAGTTGATGTCCATTCCCTCCGTGACCGGTGGCGAGAAGGAAGTCGGGTTGTTTCTGTCGAACCTTCTTCATGAACGCCGGTATCGCGTCGAGAAGCAATTCATCATTCCGAACCGGTTCAATGTCCTGGCATTTGCGGGGCGCCCCCGGGTGATTTTGTGCACGCACCTCGACACGGTGCCGCCGGTGCTGCCGGTTCGTGAAGATGAGCACTATCTCTACGGTCGAGGCGCCTGCGACACCAAGGGCATCATTGCTGCGATGCTCGAGGCCGGAGATCGTCTTCGCAGCCAGGGAATCGACAGCTTCGGTTTTCTCTTCGTTGTCGGAGAGGAAGGCAGCGGGGACGGCGCGAAATACGCCAATAAACTGTCCTGGGAGTCGGAGTTTGTCGTGGTTGGTGAACCCACGGGAAACAAGCTCGCGCTTGCACAGAAGGGAACGCTGATGGCGGACATCTCCTGCAAGGGACGCGCGGCGCATTCGGGGTACCCCGAGGAGGGGGTGTCCGCTATTACCAGCCTGTGGAGTGTCCTGCAGGAGTGCGCCGACGCCGACTGGGGTAACGATCCGGATCTGGGCAAAGGCAGCTTCAACATTGGAGT
>DASTBJ010000283.1:0-8319 GCA_035712125.1 Terriglobia bacterium | reverse complement strand
TCACGTCACCAGAACTCCGCCCCTCTACTTGTTTTTTGCGGCCTGCTCTGCAGCTCTCTTCTCTTCAAGACGTGCGCCCACCAGTGTGTTGTAAAGACCGTAATTACCTTCATGGCAGGCGTGCTCAAAAATGGGACCTTTGGTTTTTGACAGCGGGAGTTCTCCAGACCACGGTCTGGCCCACATGGATTCATCTTCGATCGTGAACTTGTATTCGATGACTTCGTCGGCAACTCGTGTGAATCGCTCGGTCACGCGCAGGTTCTCACTGGATCCCGCAAAAGGGTTTTTGCCGTTAAAGTTTGCCGTTTCGACGACGAGTGTATTGCCTTCCCAGCGCCCGCGGGATATCCCCATCCACTGCCGGATACTGGGGGAGGGTTGGGGCGCCCCATCGAGCGGAATGAGGCGAACGTCATGGATCATCTCGGTCAGAATCATCACGTATCCGGGAGCCTGAACGATTTGATAATTGCTGTTGTAACCCGCGTCCATCATCGGCGGGCCAGGCCCGCGCATCATGATGCATCGATCGTCGAGTTGATTGGATTGGGCGGAATCCCAGCGGCCGCCAAGCTTTTTAGCGGCTTCTTCGCGCGCGGCTGTTTTCCTCCTGCCTTCCTCGGTCAGGGGAGGGATTTTTCCGTCCGGAGGATCATAGATAATCGATGTTCTCAAGCTTCGTGTCAGCGGCGCCTGGCTTCGGTCGAGTGCGAACTGGCTGAAATCATAATGGACATCCTCTGTCGTTCCCGGAGCGGTTTGTGCACTTTCACGGGCGGCTTCCCGTTTATTCCGTTCGGCTGCTTCCTGGGGAGTATAGAACTCTTTCGTAACCCCACTGGGCCGCTCCAGAGGTGTGTACGTCGAGTTGGTCCAGTAGCCCTGTAGGTCCGGCTGCCCGTCGGGTGTACGGGGCGGCGTGTAGGCCTTTGTCTGCGCGAGGGACGGCAACGACGTTAAAAATGCCGCGCCACAAACAACAGCGAAAACCATTCGCGGATGGAGAAATCGAGCCAACATTCGAAATCTCCTTTTAACGATTTGAGTCATTGAGCGGAGTGTACTCCGTAGTGGATCTCAACGCCACAAACGAGAGGGAGCCAGGTTCCGAAAAGTTCCGGCCAAATCCCTGCCGGCCCTGAAAAGACAATCGCCGTCAAGTCGGACAAGCCTGTCGACGTCAAGACCACCCATGCCACAGCCACGAAAGGGTCGTAGTCACTCTGAGACTCTCCGTTGACTGTCCGCTCATACAGACATATTCTCGCTTCCATACAGATGGAGGTAGAGGATGGGCGCATCTAAGGCGAGGCGAAGAACGGAAAAGTGGACACGCAAGAATATCGTTATCGATCAACGAAAGCTGAACCGCGCCAAGTCGATCTTGAAAGTATCGACTGAAACCGACGCTGTCGACGCCGCGCTTGATCTTGTTGTTTTCGAGGGAGAGGTACTCGGCGGAATTGATCGTCTCGTGCGGGCAGGCGGTTTAACGGACCCCTTTGACGAACGTTAGCCGTGCCGAAATTCGCCATCGACACGAACGTCTACGTGGAGTCTGTCCGCAGCACGAAGACGTCAGAAGGCTTGAAACAATTCCTTGCATCCAACCTTCCGCGAACGTATCTCCTTGCCGTCGTTGTTCAAGAACTTTGGGCGGGGGCTCGCACTCAGGAGCAAGTTGATGCACTCGAGGCGGGGGTATTTGGTCCCTTCGATAGAAGATCTCGAGTTATACGGCCCTCCATTGGAGCCTTCAAGGAGAGTGGAAGGATTCTCGCGGAATTGGCATTACGGGACGGAATTGAACCGTCCAGGACCAAGGTTTCACTGGTCAACGATACCTTGATTGCGGCCTCTTGCCGCGAAGCGGGCATTACTCTACTGACACGCGATTCCGACTATGAACGGATCGCACGTCACTCTCGCGGTTTCCGTCACCTCGCACCGACATGGGAGTAAGCCACGGCATTGTCAACTTCAGAACACCGCCAGTGGGTTGAGCGGTGAGCCTGTTCCCTTTTCGATGCGCAGCGGCGCGGCCATGAACAGGAACTCATAGCGATTCAGGCGTCTTGCCTGCTCCACGGCGTTTTCGAAATCGAGATTGTCGAAGATGCCGACACCCATCGCGACCAATGCGAGTTGATGCAGCCCAACGCCTGGCGGCAGGCCCGACGGCGACACATCGTTCGGTCCGTCGGCAGCAATAAACGAAACGCCGCGTTCCTTCAGGAAGTACGCAACATCGATGTGATAGCCGGCAAACCCTTCCGAGTTTGGCCACGGCCCGCGCGCTGCGCGCCGCTTCCATCGTCCGGTGTACAGCAAAATGACATCACCGGGAGAAACCCTGACGCGCTGCATCTTCTCCAGCGCCTCGAGATCCTCACTGCGGATCGCCGTGCCGGGCTCGAGCCAGCCCTGAGGCGTGGACTTCCCGGGCAAGCGAGTAGCGTCGAAGAGAACTCCACGCGTCACCACGCCGTCTCTCAAGGCGTGAATGCTTCCGCGCGGGCAACCGCCGGCTATTTTGATTTCATCCATCGAAACGCCGTTGTATCCCATGCCATCCACCATGATGTGACAATCGACGGCGTCGAGGTGACTGTGGGCCACTCCATGATAGGTGCCGCTGTAGGAATATCTATCCAGACTCACGTTCGGAGCCACATTCACGAGTGTTCGTTCCAGTATCGTCGGCGCATCTACCGCCTTTTCCTGCATGACGTCATGCGCCAGAGAGACAGAAATGCCTTCCCGCGCCAGCTCGGCCGCCTGTTTGCGCTTTGCGGGAGTAATGAGGTTCGCGGCACCCAGTTCGTCCTTATCGCCCCAGCGTCCCCAGTTCGAGAGTTCTTTCATCGCCCGGCGAAAATCTTCGACTGTTGCGATGGCAGGTCTTTTCGCCGTAGTTTGAAATCCGCCAGCGAGTGCCAGGGGAATGACCGTCACGACAAGAATTCCGAAGATCCACTTTGCAGGTCGCATGAGTCCTCCTACGCAGATACGTAGTAAACCATTGAATAGTGGACGGTGAACAGTGAACAATGCCGGCAAATCAGACGGACTCGCAGTTGCCTCGTCCGTGCAATCCGCGGTGAGAGAGAAGCGGCCTCCTTCGTCTTTCTGGTTCTGGTGGGGACAACGCCAGGGGTTTATCTGATCCGTCAATTAAAGAGGAGGACGTTCCCTTTGGCCTGAATTGAAAGCCGTTGCCGTGGTCTTCGCAGCCTCGGTCACTTTGTGTCACGGTCTGAGTGAGTTACCACATGAGTCAGAGCCGACAGGTGCCTATTGTGACGAGATTTCGGCCTTCTTTTCCAGCAAGTGACTTTATATGGGCACGTCCAGCCGTAGCCTCTTCGTTGCCGTATGTTTGGATTCAACGAGTTAACGCTTTTCCACGCCACGTCGTCAATGGAGCCCCGTTTGCATTGAAAAGGGCATGCGGCACAACGAACTTAACCCAATCGGGATCCAGATTACCGCGGCGGCCGATCTTCAAACCTGGAGTGACGCGGTATGGAGAGACGGCATTCAAATCGATCACGTGGATGATTTGGAAACTGTTGTCGTAGAGACGCAGAACAGCACGTACGACATCACGATCATCGACGGTATCGAAGGCGAGGTCATGGTGCGCGGAGGGCAATTCTTCCCGCAATTGACACCGGCTCACCTATCAGGCGCTTCAATGCGCGGCTCATTTTTGAAACTTCGCGGCATTTACCTCGGGTTCTGCATGGAATTTCTTCACGAAGGCAAGCGCATTATCACCAGCTCTGTGCGTAGAATCGCCGTCTCCCCAAATTAGAGGCTCTGCCGAGTCCAACTGCGAGAGTCGTCTCAGACTCCTTATTTGTTCTTCGCTTCACCTACCACGTTCACGAACCCGAACATCCAATCATTGAGGCCGTGCACACGGTTCATGCAAATAACCAGATAGCGGCCGGTTTTCAGGAAACGGTATGTGATCAGCTGACCGTTGGATGTAGGGCCAGCCGGGATCGTACCCCCATTGAGAAACTGAATTCCTCCCGCAGACATGAGCCTGCCTGGTACATACCAGATTCGGTTGTCCGGATGGGCATTGGTCACGTTAGGTGAGGCGACAATGACGATGTCGCCGTGGCCGTCAGACACGATATGAGCGTTATTGGCGTTTGCGGCGTTCAAATTACACGGGTGGAGCATGGGATTCGAGATCGTGCCGGGATCTTCACCCGGACAAAGGAACTGTCCGACCTGATTGCGCGTCGTGTCTTTACTGACCTCATAGATCGCCATTGCGTGGCCGCCTCCATGAATCTGAAAAGTGACCTCCCCATCTTTCGCAACCGTCACTTCCTCGGGCGTGAGATGGTGGATGAGGTAGGAACACGGGTCGGCCGGACCCCCAATGGCCCCGGTTTGCAGGCACGGCGGTGGGCCGATCGGTGCCGTAGGCAGCACGCCGAAATCCACAAATGCGGTAGCAGTACCGTCCTGTCCATGCGTCAGATCGCCCTTTTGAGCCCAGGCTATAAGGGATGAAACCGCGAGAACGGACACGATAAGAAAAACAGCTGCACCTCGTGCATTCATTTCTTCCTCCATTTCGAAACTGGCTTGAACCCGGCGTCGTGTGCGTGCGTTTCATGCGCAGATGGTTGATGCTGCTCGCCGCTGTTCGCGTGCTTTCATGGATACAGTGCAGTCCTCAATGATGCGTTCTGTTACGTCTGGGGGTGGAAGGACAACACCATCACGACAAAGGGGTCGCTGATGGCCCTCTGACGTCACGCTCGCTATCGAGACTGGCTCGTGGTGAAACTCGCGCGAGTGTAGCGCGTCCCGACCCAAATGGCAAAACGTTCGCCGAAGGAAAGCGCGACTTGTTGTGGCGATTGAATGTCAATGCGATGCGGACTTCACCGCGGCAAGATCTGAATCGTCGACATCCCCATTACCCCAGACGAGCACCTCCAGCTTCACTCTTGCGCGGCCCTTTTTGATAATGCCAATCTGTTTTGCCGCTGAGGGCGATAAATCGATAATGGGGCCTTCACGGCGACTCTTGCTATAGGGACCGCGATCTACGATCACGAGGTTGACTGACCGCCTGTTTTCCACGTTTGTCACACGGACAACGGTGCCGAAACGATAAGTCCGGTGTGCGGCTACGGGCTCGTTGCCGTCAAATATTCGCCCGCTAGCCGTTTTCCGGCCTTCAAAGCGCGAGCTGTAGTATGTCGCGTCCCCAATCTGCACGGCGAGGACTCGCACTCTGGTGGGGCCTCTTTTTTCCTGATGTGCCGGAGGGCTTGCCGCAACAACGATTCCTCCGATCACAATCATCGTGAGACGTGTGCTAAAGCCGGCTGCGAATTGCATTGGTGGTGCCTCCTCTACAACCCAGGATCCACACTGCCAGTGCGCATTGTCGCAACAGGACATCAAAGCCCGACAAATACTCTTTGGCGATACCGCTCAGATACCCGAAACTGCCCCTCTGGAAACAGAATGCAGAGTTCCGCGTCATCGCGCGGTTGATCGCTGAAGCCGCTCCACCCCGATGGCGGCGGCTCGTACGCGTACAACGGTCCGCGACTCTGGCAGACCAGCGACGACCCTGAGAGGGAGATATGGGCGGAGTGGGTTCGCCGCGCGCTCGTCGGGCAGCGTTTTCTAAATCACTTCGTTAACGCGTTGTATCGAAGGCGAAGGGCAGGAATCGGATTGCGCGAGTCTTCGTCCGTGGCCGTGATATAGGTTTCCTTTCCAGACTTGTCGATGATCAGAATGTAAGCCACGTAAGCTGTTCTCGCATCCGTGCAGCGCCGATCCCCGCCGTTGCGGTCTGCGGCCTCCATTGCAGCCATGACGCGATCTGCAAGTGTCCCCGATGCACGCACGAAGCTGCGAGCCGCATCATGAATCACCTCGTTGTTCGCCAGAATATTTCCCTGCATTTGGTAGAAGATCGTCGACTCTGCTTTCCCGGATTCAGAAAGGGCGTTGGCCAGATTTCCCTTACCGCTGAATCCGATGCTCTTGCCCTGAAGATCGAGGATGCCGAACTGGCGGCTCTCCACAGCGGTGTCCTGAAGCTTTAACACTTCGAGAATCCTGGCGGGATCGGTTCCCCTTTCCAATTCCGTCCGAACGGTTTGCTGATTCCGGCGCGTTGTGTCTATTGCGGCCTGGCAGACCGCGATGCCCTTGCCGGGCACAACCACAGCCTGAACGTCACGGAGATCGCGAGCCCCGATTCGTGGAAACACACTCTGTTGCAGACATGTCGCTGAGGCAATAACCATCTGTCCGGATGCCGAATCCACTGCCAGGATGGACCATGTGGCGGAAGCCTCCGAGACCAGGGCGAAAACCAGCACGATTACCGACAGGCTACGCTTCATCGTTACTTCGGAGAATCGAGATACTTGATAAACATGACTTCGTTGTGTTTCTCGTTGTAGACGAGTTCGTCAACGCTTTCCCTCACCATGAGAAGGCCGAAGCCGCCGGGACGCAGTCCCTGCTCTTCGCGGATGCGCATGTGTTCAAACGGCTCGTCCGGGTGCAATAGCGCGCTGTGAGCAAGATTGTCGAACTTGAACCCGGGGCCCGGATCGGCAATGCGATACATCAGCATGCGGTTCGTGCGGAGGCACGCAATGCGCACCTTCCGATTGGGATCGAGCTGCCCGCCCCACTCCACAGCGTTCAAGAGCAACTCTTTGAAGGCGGACGAGACCGACTCGATGATTTCCTCCGGCAGATCCCCTCCGAGCCGCTGGACGACAGTCCCGATTTTATCCGCGGCTTCGCGTGTGCACGGCACAAGCAACTCCACCCAGTGCGGGTCGGCAGACGTGACTTCGATCGTCTGTGAGTGGTTGGAAGTCTGCAGCGCGCTCTGCACCAGGTTGAGGAGGTCGCGAACTTCCAGTTCGTTGACCAGGCGTTTCAACCGTGACGCGCTTTCCGCCCCTTCCTTCCGGGCAGCAGCGAGGTCTCGGGAGTATCGCTGGATTGTTTCCGTTGCTTCCTTGCGCTCGGTGATATCGCGGGCAGCGCAGTAGGTTACGCCTTCCCCGGGATAGGGAACAGCAGTCCATTCGAGCCACCGATAGGAACCGTTCTTATGACGGTATCGGTTCTCAAAGGACAGCACGTGATGCCCCTCTCGCACTTTGGCCGCTTCGTTCGTCGTTTTCGATCGATCGTCGGGATGAACGAAGTCCACGTACGGTCTTGCGAGCAGTTCGTCGATCGTGTAACCAAGCACTCGCTCCCACGACGGATTTAATCGCTTGAAGTAGCCATCAAAGCCGGCAACGCACATCAGGTCGAGTGACAGCATGAAGAACCTGTCGAGTTCTTCTTCCGCATGCTTTCGCTCCATGAAACGGCCGATTTGTGCGCCGACCGTCGCGAGGATCTGCAGAAGCTCCTCGTCGGGTTGCCGGATTTCCCGGCTGAAGAACTCCATCACTGCGACAACACGTCCTCGACCGAGAATCGGGAGTCCGAACGCGCCATGCAGACCAGCCCGGGCAGCTATGGCCGCTCGCGGGAAATTGTTGTCGGACACGACATCTGGAATCCAGATCGGCTCGCCACTTGCCCAGACTCTGCCAGGCAAACCAACGCCCCGCGCGAATGTTCTGCTGCGGCTGGCGGCCTCGAATTCAGGAACCGCTGCGGTCGGCAGGTGACAGGTCTCAACGCAGCGCAGCGTTTCGGTTTCGGCATCCACATTCCAGAGCGCACCGTAATCCCATCCGAGTCCCTCGCACAGGGCCTTCAGAACCCGGCCTGCCGCTTCCGCGAGAGTTTCGGACTCGATTAGGGCTCGCGCAGCGACGTGTTCGGCTGTGAGGCGCGTCGCTTTTCCACGATCTCGGGTCTCCGATGTGTTCATGCAGTGGCTCCGGTGAGATGCATAGTCTCGCACAGACTTGCCCCGGGGGGTACATCACTCTTTCGGCCGGCGAACAAAATTCCGGCGTTCGCAACTTCGAAGAGACCGTGGCATAGTAGTGCCAAATCTCCTTAGAGGAGGCGTTCCTTGAGTCGACATAAGTACAGCACCTCCGTCCTGGCCGCGGTCTTCGTAATGTTGGGCCTGTTGTTTTCTGCGCCTGGACTGGCGCACCACTCGTTCGCAGGATACGAGCCTGAACTTCAAATCAAGTTTTCGGGCGTGGTGACCGAGTTCACATGGGCGAATCCCCATGTCTATATCCGGATGGACGCGCCAGACAAAGCCTCGGGCAAGACACGGAATTGGCTTATCGAGTGCGCGAATCCCGGCATCCTCAATCGTGT
>DASTBJ010000282.1:0-3942 GCA_035712125.1 Terriglobia bacterium | reverse complement strand
TGTTGTCCGATGACTGTTGTACTTATCCAATTTCATATCTCGTGGACTCGAGGCGGCGTAAGGGCCGCCTCATCTAAGCTCGACCGCCTATTTCTCGGAGGCGGAATACTTCGTGATGGTCGAGATCAACTCGGTGGCACTCGCCGGTGCGGGAACGCGGCCCTGGAGGATCTCTTCGTGTTTCACTTCTTTGCCGTAAAGCTTTTTGTTGTCTCCGTCGTCCGGCCTGAGCGTACTTCCATTCAAAGTCACACCCGCAAACGCGCCTCTGGACCGCGAGTAGGAAAGGATCTCGGCTCGCATATAAGCGTCTGTCTGGGCTGACGCAGATCTGCCGACCGGACCGGCCATCGCCGATCCCTCGCCGCCAACTGTGAATTTGCTTTTCATGAGTTTGTCAGACCCTGTTTTGTTCATGACCAGCATGATCACGTCGGTTTCGCCGCCACCGATCTGTAAACCGAAGCTGCCGCCTTCGAGCCGGACCGTCGACGGCCCTGTCCATCCTGCACCTTGTTGATTTCGGCACGAGGCGACCCCTACGCCGTACTGTCCGCCAACAATGAAGCCTCCTTTCTTCAGGCCGGGAACAATGACCACGCAGTTTGCTCTTGCGAGCAGATCTCGAGGAATCGCTTTTTCCGGAGTTGCCATGACCTCTTCGAATACAGTCTTCGCGTTGGCCAGCCTCTCAACGGCCTCATCCGCCATCATGAAGGGCAAAGCAGACAACGCCAGAATCAGAGTGAATTGCACCATCCTTCAAACCTCCTGTCGACTGTTGTCGACTCGTAGACTTTGCAGTGATTCGATCGAGAGTCCAATACGGTAAATTCCGGAACCGTTAAGTCATTGCCGTCCTGCGGCGGCAAGGAAGGCCGCGCGGGTTACTGTCGGCGGAGGTGTCGGCCGGTGAATCGACACGAACGTTTCGTAATTCAGCTTAAGTCGGTCGAGTTCGTTGGCCAGATGGACGAGGTACGGATTCGGACCAGGGCCGCCGGCGAACTGCGGATTAATCCACGGTTGTACCAGGTCGGATTCGACGATGGTCTTCGCTCCCGGAATATACGCCACGAGCATGTCGTCGGCATGAACGTGTCCTTTGATCCGATGGAGTTCGATAACCTGCTTTCCATCCTGCAGGACATATCGATCCCCTACACCCATCACTTTGGGAGTTCCCGTCTGACGAGTGCCGGGAACCATCGTCCGCGGCGTGCTCAGAGCGCGCTCAAGGAACTTCACGTTGATTTCGTGGGCAATGATGGTTGAGCCCTCCGCGACGAAATCACGCAGCCCGTTGATGTGGTCGTTGTGGCTGTGAGTGACAATGACATAACGGATCGGCTTTCCCGGGATCGCTTTCTTGGTTTCCTCGATGACGGCTCGGGTTCGCGCTTCATTCTGCATTCCATCGATCACGACAGAGTAGTCATTAAACGCCACCGCAACGGCTTGATAAGCGCCATCAAGAACAAAAACGCCGGGACCGATCTCGGCCGGAGCTGCCGGCGCTGCTGCCGCGGCACCGCCACGTCCACCTCCACCTCCACCTCCACCACCACCGGCTCCACCACCGGCTCCACCACCGGCTCCACGCCCACCTGCTGCCTGCGCGGGCGCGATTGCAGTGGTGGTATTGGGCACAAACTTGCTGACGTTCAGCTCGAGGATGCCGAGGCCCCCCTGTTTGTGGAGAATCTTTGAAGGGAAGCGGACGCCCTCCACGGTTTGATAGCCACTGAATTCCGCTTCGACGAGCATGTCTCCAAAGACGGGATCGTCCAGCCAGGTTTCAATTTTTTCCACCAGGTTTTCATTGTTCAGATAACCACGCAATCGGTAGGGCTGGTTGGCGCGGGTGACCTGGAAGGAGACTACATTCAATGTTCGACCACCGACAGTCTGCGTTTCCGCAGTAGGGTTATTATCCCGCGCCAGACGAACGAAACCGTGAGGCGTTAACCAGATCTGAAGCTGTTGCAGCCACGGCGAGTCCCCTGTGATATTGGACTGCTGCGGTCGAGCTGCGGCCCCGGGTAGTGCACCACAACCGCCGACTTTCTGAGGGTCCATGGCAGCACGCTGCTGAGCGGTATGGCGGGAGCGCACTCCTTCGAAATCAATGACGCGGTTATAGTCGCGCAACTCCCAGCGCGCCCACACACCGTCATTGACATTCCATGCCTGTCCGAGACAGCCGTCCCACCCGGTAGCTGAAAATTCCAACGTCTTCAAATTTTCCACCCCCAGCGTTCCTGCGGCAGACTTCAGCAGAGCAGCGGCATCCGGCCGCGCCTGGGGCGGCTGCGCGTAGGCGACAAGAATCGCCCCGCACACGATTAGAGCTAACGACGTTCTTACCATCTCCGTCCTCCTTCAACTCAGGGGGAGCGTACCACAAAGGGGGAATTTCAAAATCGGACGAACGGAAACCTCAATTCCGAAATTTCCAAATCTCGAATCGGACCGTCGTTGCCTGACTGGGTCAGTCCAATTTGAGATTTTGCAATTTTGCCTTTGAGGTTTCCGTTCGTCCAATTTCAAATTCTTCATCGTACAATGTTTCTTCCTCATGAGTGCTCCCGTCATAAAGCCGGAGGTAATGGCGCCCGCGGGTTATTGGCCGCAGCTTCATGCTGCCGTGGAGGCAGGCGCGGATGCAGTGTACTTCGGGCTCAAGCATTTCACGGCGCGAGCCAAGGTGGGTTTTACCATCGCGGAACTTCCAACCGTCATGCGGGCGCTTCATCGACGGGGCGTTCGGGGGTACCTCACGTTCAATACACTGGTTTTCGATCATGAGCTGAGTGAGGCCGCAAATACGGTTGCAACGATTGCGACCGCCGGGGTTGACGCGATCATTGTTCAGGACCTTGGAATGGCAAGGCTTGCCAAACAGATTGCGCCACAACTCGCCGTCCATGGAAGCACACAGATGAGCATCACCAGCGCGGAGGGTGTGGAACTGGCGCGCCAATTCGGCGTAAAACGCGTGGTGTTGGCCCGTGAGCTTTCCATGGAGGACATTCGCGCGATTCGCGCGCAAACGGATTGCGAGCTGGAAATTTTTGTTCACGGTGCTTTGTGTGTGTCCTATTCGGGGCAGTGTTTCTCTTCAGAGGCCTGGGGGGGACGAAGCGCAAATCGTGGCCAGTGTGCCCAGGCTTGCCGGCTGCCCTACGACATGCTCGTCGATGGGGAAATGCGCCCGCTGGGCGCGGCCCGATATCTTCTTTCCCCGGAGGATCTGTATGCATTGCGAGAGATTCCTCAGATCGTCAAACTCGGCATCTCGTCGCTGAAGATTGAAGGCCGTTACAAGGACGAAAACTACGTCGCCCTTACCACACACGCTTACCGCAAGGCTGTGGATGAGGCAAGTCAGGGCTTCTCGTTCTCGCTGTCGAAGCAGGAAGAATTGCAGCTCGCGCAGGTCTACTCACGCGGGTTCGGACCACATTTTCTTCGCGGGACCAACCATCAGACCGTCGTACCCGGACGTTCGCCGCGCCATCGGGGTGTGCTGGTCGGTCGCGTAACCGATGTCCGACGCGACTCTATCGTTATCAGTCCCGAAGCAGTGCACTCCCTTGCACCCGTCAAGCCAGGTGACGGCCTCGTCTTCGACGCGGCGAATTGGCGCAGTCCTGAAGATCGTGAGGAAGGCGGACGGGTATACGCGGTCGCAGAATCCCGGAATGGGACGCTTCAATTGAATTTTGCCAACAATGCCATCGATTTTGCGCGCGTGCGAGCCGGCGATTGGGTATGGCGGACTCATGACCCTGAAGTCGACAGGGTTGCCCGCCCATTTGCGAACGCCGCCACACCGATCCACAAACAGCCGGTGCGTGTGGCCATCGTTGCGCGTGTGGGCGAACGCTTATCGATGGAGTGGTCGATTAACAGTACTGGCCATTCAGATGTCCGCACACG
>DASTBJ010000281.1:0-3124 GCA_035712125.1 Terriglobia bacterium | reverse complement strand
TCCCAACAGGTCGCCACTGCCCAGATCGCGAAACTGCTGGGGGAAACCGTAGATGGTATCGCCCTGCATATACCAGTAATTGATGCCGTACAGCATCCAGAGCATCCCGTAGGTCGCGATAAAGGGCGGAAGTCGGAGTTTGGTAACCATCAAGCCATTCAGCAAACCCACCGCGGTGCCGCAGGCCAGACCCGCAACAAGGCCGACCGACAGGGCGCCCGTGGCCTTGATTGCAGCGGCAGCAAAGCAGGCGCTGAGACCGAGGTTCGCCCCAACCGACAGGTCGAGGCCGGCGCCGACAATGACCAGCGTCAACCCCGATGCGCTGAGGAAAATTAGACTCGCCTGCCGAAGCACATTGAGCAGATTCGACGGCGTCGCAAACGCATCGCTGGACAATGCCATCGCGACACCGATCAGAAGCAGACCGAGCAACCTGTATTTCACGGTCGCCTCCGTCGAATCGAGTCGATCAGCAACGCCACAATAAGGAGCAAGCCAATGCTGGCAACCTGCAACGACGACGGCATCGCCATCACGTTCAGGCCGTTTCTCAAGACGCCGACCGCCAGCACGCCCAAAACCGTGCCGGGCAACCAGCCGTTTCCGCGTTGCCTCTCGGTTCCTCCTACGATTACTGCAGCAATCGCATCGAACTCCATGCCCATTGCCGCGATCGGATGCCCGGAATTCATTCTGCCCGTGAGCAGCAGTGCCGCGAATCCCGACATCAATCCGGCAAGCGCGTACACGGAAACATGAAAGAATCCCGCAGGCACACCGGCAAGAACCAGGGCTTCGCGATTCCCTCCCAGCGCAAAGACATAGTTACCAAATCGCGTGTAATAGAGCAGGAAATGAAAGACTCCGTACATCAAGACAGCGACAAGGATTGAAAACGGCAATCCTATCCACGTGCTTGCATACAGCCTCGGCAACGCGGGGCCTATGCCCGCAACGCTTTCCCCTCTCGTGAGGACGAGCGCGATCCCCTGCGCGATACCCAGCGTTCCCAGCGTCGCTACGAACGGAGGCAGCCCCAGCTTGACGACCAGTAGACCATTGGCAATCCCAAACCCGAGACCAACTGCGAGAGCCTGTGCAAACGCGACGATCAGGGAGTTGCCCGCCACAAGCGCAGAGGCAAGAACGACCCCCGTAAGCCCAAGTACTGCCCCCATCGAGAGGTCGAGCCCTTCGGTCATGATGACGAAGGTCATGGGAAGAGCCAAAAGAAGCAGGATGGAAGACTGAATTCCGACGTTCAGCAAGTTCGGCACCGTCGCAAAGCCGGAAGCGAAGATTGAAAAGCTCAATCCAAGCAAAACCAGAAGAAGCGCGACACCGGGGATTCTGGCCAGACTAGCCATGCTGCATGGCCATCCTGAGAATGTTTTCTTCGGTGAGTTCCACCCGCTGCAGTTCACCGACTATGGTCTTGTTCCTCAGAACATACGCTCGGTCACAGACAGCGACGAGTTCCGGCAGTTCTGAACTGATTACCAATACTGCCGCGCCCTGTTCGACGAGCGACTGCATGAGCTTGTAGATTTCCGCTTTTGCTCCCACGTCGATGCCCCGTGTCGGCTCGTCGAAGATAAAGATCCGGGATCCGGCACTCAGCCATTTGCCGATGACAACTTTCTGTTGATTCCCGCCGCTAAGAAACCTGGCAAGGCGCCGCGAAGAGGGAGTGACGACGCGCAACCGCTGGATCAGTTCGTCCACGGCCTGTCGCGCTTTCGAGAAGGTATACCAGCGATGCGGAAAAAGTTGGCGAAGCCCGGCGGTGAGCATGTTGTCGTGAACGGAGCGAAGAAGGGCAAGCCCTTCTGCCTTGCGGTTCTCCGGAACCAGTCCGACGCCGCAGTTGACCGCCTCGACCGGGCTCCCCCTCAAGGTTCTCCCTCGAATCACAACTTCACCGCGGATTACGGAATCGGCCCCGAAGATCGCCCTTGCCAGTTCGGTACGTCCCGCTCCAACCAGACCTGCAAGGCCGACAATCTCGCCGGCACGCACCGTGAGGCTGGCACCGCGAATTCCACTCTTCGTGTCGACGTTCTTCACTTCCAGAACAAGTTCACCAGGTCGCTCACAAAACTGCGTGCGGTACGACGTATCGACTTCCCTGCCGACCATAAGACGCACAAGTTTATCCAGCGTCGTCTCCGACGGTCGAAGCGTTGCCACATTCGCGCCATCTCTCAGGACGGTGATACGGTCTCCGATTTCGAAAACCTCGCGCATCCGGTGGGAGATATAAATGATGGCAATCCCGTCGTTGCGCAATTTATGGATGAGTTGAAACAGCCGATCGATTTCCCTGTCAGAAATAGCCGCAGTGGGCTCATCCATCACAAGCACCCTGGCGTCCTGCGAGATTGCCTTGGCGATCTCAACCATTTGCTGCTGCGCCACACCCAGGCGGTGTACCTGCGTCCGCGTGTCTTCGTCCATACCGAGAAGTTCGAGAATTCGGCGTGCTTCAGAGTGCAGCTTCTTCCTGTCTATCGTTCCAGGAATCCTGCCGGAGAATTCTCTTCCCAGGAAGATGTTTTGGGCGATGTCGAGATAGGGAACAAGCGAAAACTCCTGGAAGATAACGGCCACTCCCAGCCGTCGAGCGTCACGAGTCGAATCGATATGAACAGGCTTTGCGTTTAAAAGAAACTCGCCTTGATCCGGACGGTAGGCACCGCAGAGTATCTTAATAAGAGTCGACTTCCCCGCTCCGTTCTGACCGACAAGCATGTGGACTTCGCTTCCGTACGCGGCGAGCGAAACATCTTTTAACGCCTGTACACCGGGAAACGCCTTCGAGACGTGGCGCATCTCGATGAGCGGAGTGGTGGTCATTCAGGCCTACTCCAATCCGCAGGCGCGAACTTGATCGCGCCTGTTGCCGGTACGACCTCAAGGTCCTTGCTCCAACCGGGATGGCCGATTGGGAGGACCGGCAGCATTTCGAACGAGAGGCGCACAATTCTCAATGACCGTTCATTCCAGGCCGCTGGCGCGGCTCTGTTCTTTTGCGAGTGCGGCCTGATCCAGGTCGCCATCGCCATGAGCGATAGCGCCCAGCAACCGCTCAATGTAGACATCGTGACTCGGCATAGGTACG
>DASTBJ010000280.1:0-8792 GCA_035712125.1 Terriglobia bacterium | reverse complement strand
GTCACCGGTCCCGCCGACACCGAAGGCCCAAGGTTTGTCTCCCACAGCAGCTTTCCATCGCGGGCGTCCAGCGCAACGAACTGTCCGTCGCGACCGCCGGCGAACAGCATGTTGGAGCGCGTGGTCAGAACTCCGCTTTCTGTCGAGGGCGCCGACAATCGGAAGCTCCATCGACGATCACCTGTGCGCGGATCCAGCGCGATGATTGAACTGAACACGTCCTCATTGGTAGCTCCGCGTCCGGGGCCCTGGCCCATGAATCCCTGCCCTTCGCGATATACGAGGAGCTCGCCCTTCCGGTAGGTGCCCGAGCTGTTCTCCCACGCCGGGATGTAGAACAAGCCCGTCACCGGACTGAACGACGGGCTGTACCAGTTCGTGCCGCCCTGATTACCGGGATAGATCAAGGTGCCCTGTGGTGTGGGCAGTTTATCCGCGGGGCGAATCGGGCGGCCGGCGCCGTCGAAACCCGTATACCAGTTCGTTTTGACAAACGACTTTCCCAAAAGGAATTCCCCGCTCATGCGGTCGAGCACGTAAAACACGCCATTGCGATTCGCAAACATCAACACCTTGCGCGGCGCGCCTCTGAACGTGATATCGGCGAGCACGGGAATCTGAGTCGAGTCCCAATCGAACTCGTCATGCGGAGAGAACTGGTAATGCCACCGCAGTTTTCCCGTGTCTGCGTCCACCGCAATTACAGACGCGCTATACAGGTTGTCGCCCATCCGGTTATCACCGTTGTAGTCGGGACCGGGATTCCCCGTGCCCCAATAGGTGAGATTCGTCTCCGGATCATAGGACCCTGTCGTCCAAATGGGCGCACCACCGTGCAACCAGGAATCGTTCGGCTTCCCGTCCTGACCCCGCCAGGTGTCGTTGCCCGGTTCGCCCGGACCGGGCACGGTATAAAAACGCCAGAGCTCCTTGCCGGTATTCACGTCGAAAGCGGCCAGAAAGCCGCGAATACCATACTCGCCACCGGCGGGACCAAGGATCAATTTGTCCTTAACGACGATCGGCGCGACTGTAAACGAATGTTGCAGTTTGTGGTCGGCGACGTCAGTCGTCCACAGTTGTCTGCCCGTCTTCGCGTCGAGAGCGATCAGCTTGGCGTCGAGCGCGGCCAGAAACAGTTTGTCGCCGACGATCGCGAGGCCACGCGACAACTTCCAGGGAGTCCGGACGCCGTCCTGAGGCCGATGCGAGTACTGCCAGATCGTCTTGCCCGTCATGGCATCCAGCGCAAACACGTCGTTGGGGCTCTGAACCGTGTACAGGACTCCGTCCACGACGAGCGGCGTCACCTCGTGCTTCTCGAGAGAACGGGACTGAAAGACCCAGCTCAGTTTGAGATCCCGCGCATTGTCCGGGGTGATTTGCGTCAGCGGACTATGGCGATGGCTGTGGAGACCACCGGAATACGTCAGCCAGTTCTGCGGGTCATCCTCTGCACGCAGAATCCGCTCGAACGGCACGGGTTTCACGGGTGCTTCACGACCGGAGCCTCCGCGCGCTCCGCCGCGTCCTCCTTGAGCCCACAACGGTGTGGTCATGATGACGAGTAGTAGTAGACGCCGCATCATCGACTAGCCTCCCAGGGGAAATTGCAGGGTATGGTATCACTCAATGCGGATGTGTGACATTCGGATGCGGGCGCTTCGCGCCCCGTGCTATGACCAAATGACCAACAGGTCGGATGTGAAATTTAGTAGCGGAGAGATCCGAAATTTAACATCCGACCAGTTGGTCATCCGACCAGCGCACCAGGTTCATTTAACATCGCACAACAATTCAACGGACAGCTGACATTTGAAAGACAAGGGGGATTGAAGCTCATGCCGCACGAACTCGAATATCCGGGAGCTTGTCGTCGTAGAAAGCGACGCGATCCTTTAGGTCGAGATGTTCGTCATAAGGATTTTCATAGGTCCAGACGGCGTCGTTGAGCCTTCGACCATTCGTATTGATATCGAAGTAATGGGCTGTGCCTTTGAACGGGCATTGCGTCGTTGTGAGAGTTCGCTCGAGCTTCTTCATTTGGACATCATTTCGCGGAAAGTAGTAACGGTCCGGATTACCGTCTTCCCTCACACGAATCACGTCCGCAGATTTCGCGATGGGCTCGCCATTGACTTCGACCATCATGGTCTCCGGAACGCGCTCTTGCGCGACATTGTGGTTCGGCATTTTCTGGTGTCCAGGCGATTTGTTCATAGCTGCCTCCTGCAAGTTTTGTCGCAATCCGAGGGCCACATCGCCGGAAACACGAAAATGGAATTTGATCTGCAGGACTAAAAAACTTCAGTCGATCACTTGAATTGCACGCTTTTGACCATCGCCTCAAAGGTC
This sequence comes from Terriglobia bacterium, assembly GCA_035712125.1. Lineage (GTDB taxonomy): Bacteria > Acidobacteriota > Terriglobia > 20CM-2-55-15 > 20CM-2-55-15 > DASTBJ01. The sequence goes on along the minus strand of DASTBJ010000280.1, from coordinate 6,437 downwards.
GGCTGAAAGCGTGTGAAATCGGCTTCCGGCGCTACAAAGATCATGAAGATCAGCCCGCCGCCGCGTTGAGGAACGGACACCAGCCAGTCTCGCTCCGCCTGGGTCTGGCCGTTCGCACCAGGGAAAGGTGACGGAGAACGCAAGTACGTGGAGCGGCCTTCGACGCCGCCGACAGTGATGGGCTGCGGCTTACTCGCCTGCTCCAGTTCGTTGCTCTCCTGGATCTGCTGAATGAGCAGAGAGGTCATATCGTCGATACTCATCTGCTGCCCCTTCGCCCCGGGAACGCCGTTGAGAAGAACGCCGTATCCCACGCCGCTGGTAGTGGTGCCGGCTTGCGGAGCTATTGTCGCGAATTGCCCCGGCTTTTCGGGCAGCGTGAGTCGCCAGTTCTCCGGACGACGGATCTTCAGCGGCCCAAGGTCGGCGTCCACCATGCGTTGGCTTGGTAAAACACTGTCGAGCGGAACGGCAGCCGGTGGCGAGCCGGCATTGGCGCGCGTCGCCATCTCGCTCGCTGCACCGGATTTTAAGGTGGCACCATTCTTCTTGTTGAGCGCGGCCCATTGGCCGGACTTTGCGCCCTTCTGGATCTCCTCGGCCGAGTAGACCCTCATCTCCATCGCGCTCGCACGAATTTTCTCGAAGTTCGGGGTGCTCTCGACATAATTTGCGGCCGGCCAGGCTGCGATTTGCTTCGCGATTGCCTGTTGCCGATTGTTGGGATTGGGATGAGAGCTGAAAAATTCCGGCGGCGCCGATCCGCCTTCCGCTCCCATTGTTTTGAAGAAATCGACCATGCCCTGAGGGTTGTAACCCGCCTTGTAGAGGATCACGGCGCCAACCGTGTCGGCCTGTGTTTCGTCATTGCGGGAGTACTTCATCATGAGCCCTTGAGCTCCCACTTCAAGGCCCATCTGGCCAAGTTGTCCGACCAATCCTCCCGCCTTGTTTCCGACAGTTCCACCCAGCACGGCCGAAGCGATTCCGGCGAGCATGCCCGTGGTCTGTGCCTTGCCCGCTTGTTTCGCCGAATGCTGCATATACACATGCGCCATCTCGTGTCCCATGACGCCCGCCAACTCCGATTCATTTTTGGCGGCCGTTATGGTGCCCACATTAATGAACATCTGTCCGCCAGGCAGTGCAAAGGCATTGATTTCCTTTTGCGGAACGACATGAAACTCAAACGGCCACGAATTTTCCGGTGGGATGGTAGCCACGAGTTTCTGGCCAAGCTGACGAACATATTGCGATACCGGGCTGTTGTCGGGCAGGACCGGCATCTGCTGATAGACCTGGGCGGCAACTTCCATCCCAAGGGCGCTCTGGTTCTGCTTGGACATCGACGTCTTGCCGGGGTTCGGGAAGACGGGACCGGTGGACTGTGCAAGCGCCTGCGCGGCCAGGGACAAAAGGACCAATACGAGCAGTGGTTTTGTGAGTGCGCGCTTCATTAGTAACCTCCAGGCATCTGCAGAAACCGAAATGCTGTTGTACAAGACTGTTCGGCCACTATCCGGTTTACTTCGTATTTTGAATGAGTGGATTACTGTAACACGTCCCGGAGTGTTCAGTTCCCCAGGCCCGCGGAAGGACCGTACGGATCCTTCAGCAGCCTCAGCAAATCAAGATACGAAGGTAGCCGGCCATCCGGCCGGGTCACCGACCGCAAATCCGAAATCCGCGACACGACTGATGTGTTCCCGATGCGAGAATTCCACCATGGCATCACACTTCCTGTCCCGCTGATGAAGCGCAAAAACACGCTCGAGGAGTCGGTCGGGAGAGCGAGGACGTTGGCATAAAAGGCCTGCTGTTGTTTGTCGTCCAGGTAGTACTCCACGTTGGAGGCATAAAATGTGCTGACCGTTGCGCCATGCTCCTTCAAGTATTGTCCGATCTTGCGAATCGTGCCGGGTCCCGCAAAGTCGCCGACGAGTGGGACGAATAGGTTCCTGCGCTGCATGTTACGGATGTACTGATAGTTCTCCTCAGTCGCGAGAAAGCTCCAGGCACGCCCCGGCGCCGGCGGTAGCGAATACGACGCAAGACAGGGAGATCCGCAATCGCCGTCTGTCGCTATCATCATGCGTTCGAAGGATGGAAATCCTGCCGGCGGACGCGGAGGAAGTTGCTTGGCCTCAAAGGTGTAATCAATGGAAGGCCCGGCACGATAGAAAACCGCGTGTACCCTGTCGATGGTCTGCAGGTCGTCGGTGGATAGCTTGAATCCGTGTTTCGCCAGAACGCTTTTGATGGTCTTGAGAGTCTCCTGCTGATACTTCTCATCCGGCCGGACGAATTTGTACGCGTCAAGCAATGTCGACACATTCGTTTTCGCGTTCAAATCCGGCGGGCGCTTTCGTGAGAATAACTGCGCCATGAAGTCGGCGCGGTTGTCCGCCATCTCGAATAGCGCTTTATACAGCAACAACTCCAACATGTTCTGACGGCGGATATCGACCACAAACGCCATCTTCGCCTCGAGAGCCAGCGCATAGGTGAAATTCTGCTCTGGTCCTACACCGACATAGACTCCCCCTAATTTTGTGTGCTTCCTTGCAGCCGGAATCACACGCTGCAACATGACTTCGTTGCCGACGTAGTTTTCAAAAGGATAGGGGCCGTTAGGCTCCGAGAACTCGGTCACCAATCGCCAGAATTCAGCGTCGCTAATCTGTGCAGGAAGCGTGTCCGCGGGCGACGCCACCGGCGTGACGGCCGCGCTGATGAGCATGGCGAAGGCAATCGCCGTGAATGCTGCGCCCCGACCGCATTTGAATGCAATTTTCATGTCGAAAATCTCCATCGGGAGGATGCGTCAGGATAAACGGATCGCCCTCAAGCTTGCAAACGCGCGCCTTGCCATTCTCGCGGATACCAGCAAGAATCGCTGCATGACCCGAGTCCTGATCAGAGGACTGGTGATCCTCGCACTCGTGATCGGTGCATCGTTGATCTGGTTGCTGGCCGGACGTCACATCTCGCTATTGCTCGACCGCGTGAAAACCGTCTCCTTGAAGTCATTGTCCGTGGTCCCGCTGAGTTATGACGGCACAGAGACAAATGGGATCTTTCAAATCGGTGAACTGGAGTTGAGCACCGCAGGTCCGGATAGCCAGCCTTTTCCGATCCGCATTCAATTCGATTCGCAGGGGCGCCCAGTTCTGAACGGGACCGAGCAGTCCTTTATTCTTGTCTTCGAGCCTGGGGATCAGCCGTCATTCACGGTCAATCGAAGCCTGATAAGCTGGCCGTCACTCCTCGATCTGAACTTCATGACCGGGCAGTCTCCTTCCTGGAAACGACATCTTTACTACGTGCTTCGCTGGAACAAAAAATCGGGCCCGGAACTGACGTTAGTCTGGCGTTATGAGCAACACTTCTACTCCGTGTGGACCAGCGGTTTCATGACGCGCTCCGGGACCACAGGCTTGATTCAGGCCGAACTCTCGCGCCCTCGTAGATAAAAATCGGGGCCAGGCCCGTTGCTTCCTTTTTTGTGAAGGGAAACTCAGTTGAACTTGAAGATTTCCTTCTCCGGCCGTGTCATGCCTTTTTCGTGGTACTCCTCCCAAATCTGAGCCCAGGGGCGACCATAGACATTGGGCACCTTAAACGGGATCACAGTACCCGCCACCACTGGCTTGGCGAATCCGTTGATGGGATAGATGGTCTGGACGCATTCGATAAAGTTGTACGGCTCGCCTTCTTCGAAACCGCTGATCCGCATGAGCGTGCGAGTCATGCGGATCGGCTCGACCAGCGCTTCAGGATCGTAAAAGATCCCTTCATGGTCGAGGCCGATAAACTTACCGGAGGCGTCGCGGCGCGGCGTGTAGATCTCAATCGTCTGGAGCTTGTTTGAGAATTCGGGGTTGCCGTGCACCTTCCAGCCGATGACGTTTGAGGTCCAGGTGATCAGGGCGTCTTCGTCCCAAAATCCAATTGTGTCTCCGTACCACTGGGGAACTTCCGCGCCGAGCCGCGGCACTTCGCCGGACACGTTAAACGAGCGACCGACGTGAATGTTGGTGATGAAGTTGTCCGCGTCACCGGCCAGGAACTGGACCAGGGTGGGCGTAACGATGACCGAATGCGGCTGATTCGTGACGGCATGGTAATGCCAGCGACGCATGAAACCCTCGGGCCAGCAGTACTGCGCCGGCCATTGCGGCGCGTTTGTGTGCGCATCGTGATAGGCCTCTTGCACCATACGCGTCTTGTACTCGTCGGTGAGCAGCGACAGAAGAGTCGGATACTGGTTCCACAGCAGTTCGGCATACCAGTTCTGTCCCCTGTGCCAGACGTAGCGCCCGCTCCATTCGCCCGGCACTGTGGCGTAGGTGTGCTGGGTCGGTCCGCCACGGCTGCGCGCCTCTTCGAGCAGTGCCTCGTAGTGGTCTTTAGCTGTCTTAAATTTATAAGGACTGACGATAGACCCGCGCGGGTAGTCCCGATCACAGTATCCCCACGACGCCGATGCCGGGGGTTTGTCGCCGATCATCTTGCCTCTCCATTGCTGCTCAAGACCATAGGGACTGTTGCACCGGAAGTACCGCTTGTCGGTCCACAGGGCGCGATCCGCGTAGAAATCCTTCGACGTGAAGATGTCGACGGGAAGCGGTTCAATACCTTCAGGCACGGCGCCGTTGCTGGCAGCGCCGAGAAAAGCCGTAAGCCTCCCGCCAGTCGCGGGACCATCGAACGGGCCGACCAGCCAGTGCTCTTTCGGATAACCCTCGATCTCCGGCGGCGGCATCGCTTCGATGTCCGCGGTACTCCGCCACATCTCCCAGGGGATAGCCGGGGAAACCGGCTCGCCCCGCCCCACACTCTTAAATTCGTTCTGCGACCTGTCTGTGGAGCACGATAGTGTCGCGGCCAAAACCAGCGCACCAAGAACGATGCGCGCACTCTTGAAGTCACTCATCTTTGACATCGGCGATCCTCGCGCGACATTATAGTGCGCTCGCGACCGCGCCCAGGAGGAATCAAGCGTGTACGCAATGTCTGCTCGTTTTGTTCGACGAATCGTTCTCACCACGCTCGCTCTCGTCACCGCCGTGTTGGCGCTGTACGCGCAAACTCCACCTGCTCCAGCGCCGAATACGCAGAAGCCGGGCATGGCCCCCCGCCCGCCGCTGCTCTTCAGCGAGCCGTGGCGTCTTCCCCCGTACACGGGCGAGCAGACGGACGAGAACATGCGTTTCACGCCGGCGGTCGTCACCAATCCTCGCATTGAGGCGAAGCTGTACGGACCGGACGCGAAGGTCATACGCGCCGCCGTCCACGAGGAGCGCATCGACCTGTGGAACGGGATGGCCGCGTCGCCAGTGGCAATAACGGTCCGGGACCGCCGCAACTATGTCGACCTGACCGGCGCCGCGCGTTTGCGCTGGATTGTGCGAACCAACGCGATTCATCTGCTGCACCCGGTCGTGAGGCTTGCGGACGGACGGCTCATCGTGGGAGATCGGGGCATCACGACGCATGGCGAGTTTCTCACCGTCGAAGTCGCGTTCAGCGGAATGCGCTGGTACGGGCTGGATCCGGACAAGGTAGTCGTGTTAACGGAAGTGACGAATCCAAATCTGCAGAAGGTGGATGAGGTCGGCCTCGCGATGCTTTCCCCAGGTGGCGGACACGGCATTGCCGGATCGGCGAATCTATCAAACGTCGAGCTGTTCGCCTATCCTGTGCCGCGCTAAGGATCCTACTCCAACCGATTCGCGCGTACCGGATTGAGCCATGCCTGGCGCAAGACCAGTTCGTTCGCGCGTTCAGGCACGGCCTTGTCGAACTCGAATGTCACCTGCGAGTCGGCGATCTTGAGAAAAAAGCGATGATTGCCCTGCGGGAAAACTTCGAACTCGGGCTCAGTGGATTTTCTGATCAACAACCGCTTGCCGTCCGTTCGAACGGTCCAAACACTTTTATCCGGGAATTCGTAACGGCCGGCATAGGCCATCAACGCCTGAGCAGCGGGCTCCACCGGTTCCCGCTGCTTTGTCCCGAAAGTATTCAGGGCGATCCGCGGATTGAGGATGTGGCGTCCAATGTCGTTGACGTTCCCGCCGCTGCTGTTATTTGAAAGCACGATAACCCCTAGTTGTTTCTTGAGATCAAATCCTGCAAATGCCTTGTAACCAAACGTTCCCCCGTTGTGCCAGACCGTTTCCGAGCCCCTTTCTTTGAGGATCAGCCATCCCAGCCCGATTTCTTCATCGCCGGCGTCTCGCCGAACTTTACGCATCGTGGCGAGGCTCCGCGTCAACGGAGTCTGAGTCAGGCCAAGATTGGCTGCGAGAAAGGTCAACATGTCGTTGGCGGTGGAACGGAGTCCTCCTGCGCCGACGAAACCGGTCAGATTCCAGTTCGGTGCAGGTGTCATCCAGTACAGATTAGTGTGGCCAGTTGCAAGACGCACGCTC
>DASTBJ010000279.1:0-3438 GCA_035712125.1 Terriglobia bacterium | reverse complement strand
AAAAAGACCCAGCGCTTCAGCCGCCGGGAAAGGCTCCGATGGTGATTTATCGCGACGCGCACAACGATCCGTGATAACCAGACTCGCAATGGACAATCACCGCGAAATCGCTTGAGGCTGCGGAAGCCACGCATAAGTGCTTCCTGGACAATATCTTCCGCGTCGATCGGATTCCGGGCGGAAGAGACCGCGATCTGCATGAGAAAAGAGCGGCTCTCGCGAGCGGCCGATTCGAAATCAGCCTCGGTAACACCAGCTTGAGCCTGTGCCCTATTCATTCATGTGAGACCGGCAGCATTGTCTCTTTAGTTAGGGACAGCGGACGGAAACGAAGAGTTCAGAAAATGTTAACGAATCGCGGCCTGAGCCTTAACCTGCTCCAGCTTCTGCCGCATGCGCAGAGCTTCCTCGGGATCATCGGCGTATTGCAGACCCTTAGTCCAGGATGCCTGGGCGTCCTGGAAACGTCCCGTTTTGTAGTAGAGGTCACCAAGGTGGTCGTACATGGTGGCGTTCGTCGCCGCAAAGGCCACGGCCCTTTTCAGGAACTGCTCAGCAAGCTCGAGACGGTTCATTTTGAAGTACACCCACCCGAGACTGTCAAGGAACGCGCCATTGATCGGATCCGAGTCAACAGCCTTCTTTACCATCGCCAGGGCTTCTTCCAGCTTCATCTCGCGGTCCGCCAGCATGTATCCCAGATAATTCAGGACGGACGGGTTGTTCCTGTCCAGGTCCAGAGCTTTGCGGAAAGCCTGTTCGGCTTCCAGGACCTTATCCTGCCTTTCGTAGAGGGCACCCTGCAGGAAATGGATGTGCTTTTCCGTGGGATAGTTCTTGGCCGCCGCGTCGAGGGTTTTCTGAGCGTCGGAGAATCGCTTTGCCTGCTCGTAGACGCCGATAATGGCGGACACGAGGTCCATATCTGGAGTCTGACCGCCCGCGAGCTTTTGGAGTATCTGAATACTTTCGTCCGTTCGCCCTTTGGCAGAGAGGATATCGGCATAAGCGATCTGCAGGTCTCTGCTGTTGGGTGATCCCTGCAAGGCGGTTCGGATCGTCGATTCCGCCATATCCATGTTCTTCGCTTCTTTGTAGGTGTCGGCGATCATCAGATCGACTCGGTTGCGTTCGCTTGCGTCATAAAGCGGCCGCATCGTGGTGAATGCTGCGATGGCGTCGTCGAACCGTGTCTGTAGAGAGCGAACAATTCCGATCTGAGTGTAGAAGAGCGCGCGTCTTCGCCGTTCGTCCTGGTTATAGTTGGACTTCTCGGTGTCTTTCAGCAGGGATTCAAAGCCACGTATGGACTCTTCGAACTTGCCTTCGTCGCGGTCGACCAGGGCCAGGTCAAAACGCAGGGAAACGTTGGTAGGGCTGCGCCTGAGAGCTCTGCCGAGCGTTTCGCGAGCCTCGTCATACTTCATCTGTCGTCGGTAAATTTGAGCGAGGCGTTGCAGTACCACGGGATTGCTCTGATCGTCCTGCAGAACCTCCTCATAGGCCGTGGCCGCTTCTTCCAGTCGGTTATCTTCAAACAGGGCATCAGCGAGTTTGACCTGCAATTCCGGATCATCATTTAAAGCCGCAGCCCGTTTGTAGGCGTCAGCAGCTCCGCTGGTGTCACCCAGCGCAGTGTAGGCATCGCCCAGGGTTTCGAGTGCTCGGTCTGCCGCCGGCTGCTTGGTGAGGTAATCATTGAGGAGCTCAATGGCCTCGGCATTGTGGTCTGACTCCATTAAAAGTTGAGCCAACGCGACCATGCCATCTTCGGAGCCCGGTTCAATACCCAGGAACTTCTTGTAGACTTCGGCTGCTTTGTCGGAATTGTCGCTGATGCGATACAGCTGCCCCAGCATCAGGTAGCCCTCGCGGCCGTTTGGATCGATACGGACGATTTCCTCGAACTCGCGGATCGCGCGGTCAAGCGCGTCTTTCAGCTGTGCGGGGGATATCTGCTGCCGGCTGCCCTGCATGGCCTGAATGGCGCCGATGTACAGATCTCCCAGCAGCCGATGAGCGCCAAGATTGTTGGGATTCAATTCGACCGCCCTTTGAGCGGCTTTCATTGCCTCTTCCCTGTTTTTCTGATTCAGGTAGGTCCGCGCCAGGGACGTGTAAATATCGGCATCGTTCGGCGTCAGCTCCAGCGCTTTACGGTACTCCTTGACCGACTCATCAAACGCCATCTCCTGATCCAGAACCCTGGCCATCGAGAAGTGGAAGTAGGCTTCCGCCTTTTTCGCCTCAGCAGGAGTCATCCCCGGGGGATTTTGGGCCATCGCGGAGGATCCAAGGGCCAGCAGAAACGCCAGAAGCGGAACTCTTTTCATATGCCGTCCATCAGGGTCGAATTGAGGTATCCGTAAACGTCCTGTAAGTATATATCACGGGGTTAATGATGCCTTCAGACTTATGTGCCTGTTAATGCCTGAAGTGCCTCAGGCCCGTAAGGATCATAGCCATCCCGTACTCGTCAGCCGCCTCGATAGCTTCAGCGTCCCGGAGCGACCCCCCGGGCTGAATAATTGCCGAAATTCCGGCCTTACCGGCCGCGTCGATTCCGTCGCGGAACGGAAAAAAGGCGTCGGACGCCAGGATGGCCCCTTTGGCCTTTTCACCGGCTTTTTCGACGCTGATTCGAACGGCATCCACGCGGCTCATCTGTCCCGCTCCAACCCCAAGCGTCTGTCCCTGCCTGGCGACGACGATGGCATTGGATTTTACGTGTTTGACGACGCGAAAGGCGAAAGTCAGATCCTCGTATTCGGCTTCCGAGGGCTGCCGCCGGGTCACGACGCGATTTTCGGCCCCGAGCAAAATGCCGTCCAGTTCCTGCGCCAGGATGCCCCCGGAAACACGCCGGAGTTGGTAATCCGGCCCGCGCACTTCGGGCGGGGCATCGACGACGAGGATGCGCAGGTTTTTACGGCTCCTCAGTATGTCCTGCGCTTCGGCGTCACAGCCGGGTGCAACGACCCCTTCCACGAAAAGTTTTGCCAGTTCCGTCGCCGTTGCCCCATCCAAAGGCCGGTTGAAGCCGATCACCGAGCCGAACGCCGACACGGGGTCGGCTCTGTAGGCCTTAAGGTACGCGTCGGTCAGTGTGGGAGCTATAGCGGTACCGCACGGATTGGTGTGCTTGATCACACAACAGGCAGGCTGCTGGAATTCCTGGACCAGATCCCACGCCGCCTCGATGTCGACAATGTTGTTGTACGACAACTCCTTGCCTTGAAGCTGTTTTGCGGCAGCGAGTCCAAATGGCTGACGTCCGCCCAAGCGGTAAAATGCCGCTTTCTGGTGAGGGTTTTCACCATAGCGAAGATCTGCGATCTTTTCGAAGTCCATGAAAAGGTTCGTTGGGAACACGGTCGTGGTGGCTGACCCCTGGTCAGACAGATGCTGTGCGATCTGACCGTCATAACGTGCGGTGCA
>DASTBJ010000278.1:0-3966 GCA_035712125.1 Terriglobia bacterium | reverse complement strand
TCGACGCCGACGAAGCCGCCGTCGGCTCCAGTGCGGTCTACCCACGTATAGGTCGGCGGTGCTCCGCCAGGAGTGGCGGCGGGTGTGTCCTGCTGCGGTGTGCCGTTATCTTGAGTGCCGCCGAAAGACGAGTTCGCATTTGAATCGTAAGCAACGGAATAGAACTCAACCGTCCGCAGGTTGCCATTCACTGAAACCCAGGATTGAGTACCCGCGCCGGTATCATTGAGCCGATAAACGCCGCCGTCATCGGCATCGAGCAGGTCCCCGTTTGCGTCGAAGGTTAACCAACGCGCATCCGGGTGTGGCGAGGTTCCATTGGCGCCGTTGCCAACCAGCCATGTCCATTGAGTACCTGCTCCCTGTGCGAAATCGCCTCGGAGGATGCGGCCGCTTGGTCGTGCGCTGCCCGGAGGCGTCACGGAACCCGGCACACCAGAGATGTAGACGACATTGGCATCATTCGGATCCGCGACAATACTGGTACGACGAGGTCGAGCGATATTTGGCGGGTCGTCCATCGCCGCCCAGTTCGTGCCCTGGTTTACGGACCGAAACGCATCAATTGTCGGAACACCCGAGTTGAAAATGACGCTGAAGGTCGCACCGGAATTGTGCACGGCCAACTCTATGAACGTAGATTGCGCAACGATCGGTGCGGGAATGTCGCCATTCGCAGGGTTCCACACCTGTCCGCCGTCCGTACTCAGGAAGATTCCGGTACCCGGCACCGCAGCATAGAAGCGCATGTTGTTCGAAGGATCCGCAGCCAGGCTGGTCACATTGCCATTAAGTACGGGCGTTGCGCCCCAGTTCGCCCCACCATCGGTGCTTCGGAAGATACCGCCGTTGGTAGCGGCCAGCACGACTTGCGTCGACACTGTGCCAATCGACGTCGGAATTACTTCCATGACGTTCAACCCACCCATGACGTTCTGACCGAGGATCGACCAGGTGTTTCCACCGTCGGTGGTCTTCAATATTCCGATGGTCGCTGTCCCGTCTCCACCGCCGCTGCTGTATCGTCCCGTGCCGGCGAATAGCGTGTTCAACGTCGGATCCAGGGGACTGAACGCGATGGAACCGATGGCGGTGGAAGCGTACTGGTCCGTCAGTGGTGTCCAGTCGGGATTAGCGGCCGTAGCGTTCGTCGTGCGCCAGATGCCGCCGCCAACACTCCCGATGAACATGCGATTCGCGTTCGTCGGGTCTGCGGCAATAGCATTCACCGCGCCAGCCTGTGGATTGTTGAGCGCGGCAATCTCTACATTGTTTCCATTAAGGATTGTGCCGGGGCCCTGGTCCAGCCATGCGGCTGAACCCAAAAGATCAGCTGAAAGCAACGTGCGTGTCTCAAGGGGCTCGATTCCAAACGTCCTGTGTCGCCTCACCGCTGTCGGAGAGTTCAAATGTCTGGCGCGGCATCGTCCAAAGGTGCCGTAGAGTAATCTTGCGAATTCGATAGGACTTCTCACTCTTTTTTCTCCTCATCAATACGGTTCGACTTCGGCTAGTCCGTTAGAGTCGACGACGCCGAACCGGTTCAGTGTTCGTATCCACTCGGACGACAAGTCAAAAAATGTTCAGTCGAGAATCGAATGTGAAGTGCGTTGCGGCGGGGGAAACATCGACGTAAATCGGACGCATCGACGTTCGGTCCCAGTCCGGTGCGACACACTGCGCATGGCTCCGAGAGACTTGCACGGTTCTACGTTCCGTGCGCTGGCTGGCCGGCGATGGCGAGTTTCAGGCGATCAGAAACAGTCGCAGCAGAAAAACGTCTTCGCAAATTGTTCAGGATTCAGTACGGAAGGAAAAATTACTTTCCGCCGAATGCGATGTCAAGAGAATCGCACCACCTTGTTGCCGCAGGGCCATCTTCGCAAATACACTGTTCCACATGGCAAAAGTTTTAATCATTCTTGGTTCGAAATCGGACATGGAATACGCCGACACGTGTGCGAAACAGTTGGAGGAACTCGGCATTGCCAGCACGATCGAAGTGTCTTCCGCGCATCGTCACCCTGAACGTACGGGTAAGCTGACGGCCGAAGCGGAGAAGAACGGATTCGATGCCATCATCGCGATGGCCGGACTATCGGCGGCTCTACCTGGCGTGTCCGCTGCCCATTCCAATCTCCCGGTAATTGGGGTACCGCTTCCCGGCGCCCTGGACGGGTTGGACTCACTACTGTCAGTGGTTCAAATGCCCCCGGGCATTCCTGTTGCCGGCGTCGCCATTGGAAAACCTGGCGCCAAGAACGCAGCAATTCTGGCTGCTCGAATTCTCGGGTTGAAATACCCGGAAATCAAAGCAAAGCACGACGCGTTCAGGAAGGCGCTGTAGGATCGTCGATCCGGTCTGCCGTAACGATTCGTAGGTGGCGCACATGAAGCGCGTCGTGTGTGCAGGTCCTCTGCATTTAGCGATGTGCATTCGGCGCTGTCAAAGCCTGGACTGCTTTTGTGATCGCCCGTGAACGCCATCTGCGTGTGATGCCGCATTATTGTCGCGGAGGTGATTCGAACTTTTCTCATCTCAGCATGCATCCGATGATAGGTTGTGGATGAGGGAGCGATGGCATGAAGTTGTTTTCCTGTTCCGCCTGCCAGCAGACTGTCCATTTCGAAAATTCCGAGTGCACCAAGTGCGGCCATCAGCTCGCCTACTTACCGGATCGCGCGACGATGACCGCCCTCGAGTCCGACCAGGTAGGAGATGAGGGGTTTTTCGTCGCGCCTGGACCGCTGGCCGGTCAAGCTCGTTACCGGCGTTGCGGCAACCAGATCGACCATGAAGCCTGTAACTGGGCAATTCCCGAAACCGACTCGCAGCAGCGATTCTGTCGTGCTTGCCGCCTGAATCAGGTCATCCCGAACCTGGCGGACTCCAAGGCCAGGCAAGCATGGATAAATCTGGAGCAGAACAAGCGACGAATGATCTACACCCTCTTGCAGTTGGGTCTGCCGGTAGAATCGCGCACCGAGGACCCGGAACGCGGTCTGGCGTTTGCGTTCAAACAGGACCAGCCGGGGGAGGAGCGCGTCCAGATCGGCCACGACCGCGGATTAATCACAATCAACATCGCCGAGGCGGACTCTCCCTTTCGCGAAAAGACTCGCCTCGAACTGGGCGAGAGCTATCGAACCCTTCTGGGACATTTTCGGCACGAGATTGGCCACTACTACTGGGACCGGTTGGTTGACGCAACGCCACACCTTGAACCGTTCCGGAAGTTGTTCGGTGACGAGCGGGTTTCGTACGAACAGGCAATGAACGTCCATTATCAAAACGGCGCGCCCAGCGACTGGCCGTCGCGGTTTGTGAGCTCGTACGCGTCCATGCACCCGTGGGAGGACTGGGCCGAGAGCTGGGCACACTATCTGCACATGGTCGATACGCTCGATACTGCGCGGAGCTTCGGCCTGTCGCTGCGTCCGCAGGCGGGCCTCCGGGACCGCGACAAACTGGAGGTTGGAATGCGCCGCCGCGACTTCGATGACTTCGACGATATCGAAGCAGCCTGGGTGCCCCTCACGGTCGCGCTCAACAGCCTGAACCGCAGCATGGGACTGCCGGACTCCTACCCGTTCGCACTATCCGAAGCAGCGCTACGAAAGATCCGCTTCGTACACGACGTGTCGAAAGGACTTGATCGTATTGGAATACGACGAAACTGACCGGTTGTTCGGATTCTCTTTAGAACCCGTACATGTGCTCAGGCTTGTTGATGATCGCGTCCTGCCAGTCGAGCATCGACGCGGCGGCCTGCAGGTTCTCGGCTTGACCTTCCTTGACCATGTCCTCGAGCACCGCGATTTGCTCGCGTGTCAGCGTGCCCTGATCCAGAGCCTGCCGCCAGCTGGGGATCGACGGGTTTTCCGGTGGTGAGTTGCTCATAACGAAGTCCATCCTATCACGCCAGGTCTCGGCGCGCGTTTAATGGAAGTCTCTTGAGGGAGGCG
>DASTBJ010000277.1:0-6221 GCA_035712125.1 Terriglobia bacterium | reverse complement strand
CAACGCGATTTCGACAGGTATGTCACGTGGCTTTTCGCCCTGTTCCTGGCTGGGATGTTTGTCCACGCAATCCGAGTGGATTTGCGGCTTGCCCTCTGGACGGATGAGATCTTTACGTACTACATCAGTGAACGGCCGGCGATTCCCGATATCTTCGCCGCGATTCGCGATGGCGCCGATGCCCAGCCGCCTCTTTACAGCCTGGTCGTGCGTGCATTGCGGCCGCTGATTCCCAACGATGGCCTTCGCCTCCGCCTCCCATCTACGCTTGGCGTCTTTTTAATGTCGTCGTGCATCTTTTTTTTTGTGCGGCGGCGATTGCCCGCGCTCTTCGCCATCCTCGCCAGTCTTGCCGCGCTTCGCCTGGTATGGCCCTACGTGTCCGAGGGCCGCGCTTACGGCATCACACTGGGATGCATCAGTGTGGCGTTGGTCTGCTGGCAAAGGTCAACTGACGGTTCGAAGGTGTTGATTCCGTCTGCCGTCGGTATCAGTCTTGCGGCCGCCATTGCTTTCCATTATTTCAGCGTTTTTGTCATTGGCGCGCTTCTCGTCGGTGAAGCCATGCGATGGCTCAATCTCCGAAAAGTGAATCTGCGGATGCTGGCGGCACTGTTGATGCCCATCGCCGTGCTGATTCCGCATGTGCTTTTGCTTCGAGGCCCCCAGGCACTCGTCAAGAATTACTGGTCGAAGGCTCAGCCGTCGACTCTATACGAGTACTACCTCCCTGCAGTTCTCATACTTCGGAACTTCCTGATTCTCGCACTCGCGCTTTGCATAGGCGTTCATGTGGTCGCATTCATCCGTCGACGCCTCCGTCAGCCGGTGACATCTCACATGCCGAAGCAGGAATGGCTTGCTGCCCTGACGCTGGTCGTGTTGCCGACAGGGGTAATTCTGACATCGTTGCTCACCGTGAAAATGTTCGTGGACCGGTATGTTCTGTGGTCGGCTATCGGCATGGGAATTTCTCTGGCAGTTCTGCTGCACCGGGGTTTGCGAGACAGCCAACTCGCTGCCGGATTGTTGTTGTTGCCGCTTCTTCTATGGTCGTACCAGACAGTGCGCGCTCGAGCCCCGTCAGGGCTGCAGCATTCCGGAAGTCTCCAGCAACAGATTCAGGCTGCTCACGCGGAGCCAGCGCCTATCGTTGTTCCGCATCTTCACCATTTCATGGAGATCTGGTTCTATTCGAATGATGAGATACGATCAAGGCTGATCTACTTCGTCAGTCCGGATCTGGAGTTTCACTACAAAAAGTCGGACACGGCGTCGTTGCTCATGTCGGCGTTGCGCCGCCATGTTCCGATCGGAGTCGAGGACTACGAAGCTTTCATCCGGGCAAATCCCCGTTTCATCGTTGCGGGGGACGGCGAAGGCGATTGGATTGTGCCGCATTTGCGGGCATCGAACTTCAGATTCGTTCCGATGGAAGGTGCTGAGCTTCTCTACGAAGTGCAGGCTCCGTAAGCAAGCCAGCACGCGTTCATGAACTAGCCTTGGACGTGCAGAAGGTCTTGGAGACTATCGCGCACCGTGTTTCCGCGCTGATGAAGTGTCGGGGTTTGAGCGAAGAAAGTGATCCCGCCTGATCGAACAGCTGAATCCAAAAACCACTCGAAAGATGTAACCGTATCAGTTGTCGGTACCGTGTTTCTCGTCAAGGCCGAAGAAGGCCAGCGCTCACGGGCAACAGCCGCCCTCGCGGCCCTTCTCACGGTCTTCATGTTTCAGAACCTCATTCGCGTTAGGACGGCAGCATAGGCCACTTGACGTGACTCCCCTTGGGTGCGGCCGCCATCAGCACGCTTCAAACGTCACGGTTCCTTGCGCTTTCGGCCAGGGTTTTGCCGTTACGCGTGATGCGCATCGAAAACTGGTTGGCGCGGGGTCGATAATACTTTCAGCGCAACGCTCCCTTCTGGATAGAATTGGAGCAATGAACGACGTTGAAAAGGACTTCCCACAACGGCAAAGTGATCGCATCGACACGCTTGCGCCCCGGGACTATCCTGATCCTGTAATCGAAGCCTATAAAAAGGACGTCGACCGGACCCTGCTTCGAGAGAACCTCAAGCTTGGATGAACGCTTTCGGAAATTTGAGAGCGTTGCCGAATTCGCACGCGAGCTAAGGGATGCTGGAGCTCAAGCCATAACCAAACGCTAACCGATTTCCATGAGCGCGAATTTTGCGGGACTCCTGCCGCTTCTCATCAGACATGGGGTGCGGTTTATCGTGGTCGGCGGCGGCGCCGCTATTGCGCACGGGCTCGCGCGCCTCACTTACGATGTGGACGTCGTTTATGCCCTCCTTCCAAACTGTGATCGCTCAGATTTGTGGCGAAGGGGACGAAGCCTGGGAGGCAATTGCGAACCTCGACGAAGACCTTGTAGGAATCCTCGGCGAGTTGCAGCAACCGGTCGTTCAGCGCTCGTCGCCTAAACCCGGAAACTTGAAGATTTTGTTGAACGCAAGCGCCGGCTGATGGCATAGTGCTGCCTCATTCTCAGGTGGATAGTGTGGGACTTTACGGTTTTTGTCTCACGTAAAGTTGAATTTGGCTTTTTTGATGCCAGCGAGGGATCGGCAAATGGCGCTAAAACCTTCCGTTCTGAAACAAATCTTCCGTAACAATCACAGACATCAAAACAGAAAGAGCCAGCCGGAAAGGCTGACTGTGTCTGACAGCAACAGATCGCGCGGTGGCCGTCTTCTAATGGAGCCGCTTGAAGCACGCATGTTGTTGTCGGCTGAAACGCTGGCGTATGTTATCGCCGACGGGCACGACCTGGAATTACGGGTTGAAGACTCCCTCGCGCAAATTGTCGACAGCAGCACGGGCAGCGTTCTTCTGAGTCGCGCGCTCGACGAGACAAGCGATGTTGCCATCACAGGTTCGGACGCGGACGACTCGCTGACGATCGACGATTCAGCGGCCGCCGTCCTTCCCATTTCCTTTGACGGTGGCGCCGGCACGGACACGCTGTTCGGTCCAGCGGGCAACAGTACGTGGAACATCACAGGGGATGGCGCGGGTAGTGTCGGCAACGTGACGTTTGCCTCTCTCGAGAATCTGAGCGGAGCAGCCTACAACGAAGACACGTTCATTTTTGCCCAGGACGGCGCCATCCAGGGACTCGTCGATGGCGGCGCCGGCGGATTCGACAGCCTGGTCATCACACCGCGCACCGTGACGACTACGGTTTACAACGCTACGGGGCCGGACTCGGGCCGCATCTTCCTCGATGCGTGGAGCGTGCAGTTCGCCGGTCTTGAGCCGGTCACGAGCAACGCCGACAGTTCCAACCTCGTACTCACCGGTACTGCGGGCGCCGACGAAATTCATGTCAAGTCGGCAAGTGCCACGCAGATCACGGTCGAGTCTGACAACGGCACGTTCGAGAGCATGACATTCGTGATCCCCACGACGAGTCTGACGATCGACGCGGGTCTCGGCGATGATGTCATTACTTTGCAGGATCACCAGTTCGGTGCTCTCGCCCTGTTCGATATCGATGGTGGCGGCGGCAACGACACAATTGTCGCCAGCGCACCGAAGGACATCGAACTTAACGACGGCTATATTACGTTTTCGGTAAACAACGTCGGTTCGACAATTGATCTCTTTAACATCGATCAGGCGTACATCACGGGTCTGACCGTCGACACCACCGGTTTCACGGGCGCAGTGGCTACAGCCACCGTGCCGCAGTGGGAGGAGCAGGGCCCGGGACCACTGCTTGGAGGCCTCGTCCGCAATATCGCCCCCGTGGACGATCCGAACAACGTGAATGACGCCGTATCGGGCGCTATCCAGGCTGTACTCGCGCATCCGAGTGACGTCAACACTATCTATATCGGCGCGATCAATGGAGGTGTCTGGAAAACGACCGACGGCGGCCTGCATTGGAAGCCGCTGACCGACCAGATGCCTTCGCTCTCCGTCACGGCTCTAAGTTTCGATCGCGCTGACGCGAGCTTCAACACTATCTATGCCGGTACCGGCAAGCTGAGCAGCTTTTACGATTTCGGAAATGCGCGGGGGTTGATGCGCTCCACGGATGGCGGTGAAACCTGGGTCACGCTCGGTGTGGATACCTTCGGTGGCAAGACCATTCACGGCATCGCCGCCAACGGGGACTTCGTCGTCGTAGCGGCCGAAAACGGTCTGTTCCAGAGCTTTGATGGCGGCGAATACTTCTCGCCCATGCACAACCACGTTCTCAGCGGATTTGGCATCAACAACGCGGGGACTGGCTATCAGGTGGCGGATGTCGTGACGTTGACCTCCAACATGACGGACGGCGACGCAGCGTTCCTCGTCGAGGCGGTTAATGGTAGTGGCGCCGTTACCCAATTAAGATTGCTCGCACGGGGCAACTTTTTCGTCAACATCCCCAACGGCTTTGAACTCCCCACAATGCCTGGGCCGTTGAGCGGTGGCAGCGGCAGCGGATTGACGATCAGTGGCACCTTCGCGAATACGGGCATCGTCACGCGATTCGATCCGGAAAATGAATTCAGGGTAATCGCCAAGATGGCGACCGAGGTGGTTGCGGACCCGACGGACCCTACGCATCTTTATGCCGCAGTCGCGGGATTGGGCGTCTTCCGGTCCACGGACAGCGGCGTGAGTTGGGTCGATCTCAGCCAGAATGTCGGGACTTCCGGCCTCACGCTCGAGCAACTCCAGCAATCGACCCGGTTGCGTCTGTCCATCAGTGGAGCTTCGACTCCGGGAGATAGCTATGTCTTTGTGGGTGTCGTGGGGCAGGCCATCAGTTCCCTGGCTGTTGCCGCAAATGCCGGGGCGACGACAATCACTCTGGCCAGCGTCGCCGGGTTCGAAACGGGAGACGACATCTTTCTAAGCCCAGGCGCCGGCTCCGCCACCGACCAGATGCAAATTGCTTCCGTGAATCGCGCCACGAAAGAGGTCACCCTCAAGAGTGCGCTGAAGAATACTTATGCCATTGGTGCGGTGGCATGGCAGGGCGCGAGTCAGGCCCGCGCGTATGCCATCCTGCGCCTCAACGACGACGGCAGCAACGTCACCTGGTTGAGGATGGATGACCCCGGCGACAGCTACGGTGGTATCAGTCCCGGCGGTCAGGCCGAGAAACACTTCTCGCTCCTGGCCGACAAGACGGATCCCGATATCGTCTATGTCGGCGGTGATGTCCAGACGGAGTTGAATGGCTCGGCTAGCGCAGACTCCAACCCCACCAATTGGACTGGCCGTCTGTTCCGTGGCGATGCTTCGGCGACGCCGGGTTCCCAGTGGGTCGCGATTACCGATAATCAAGCCAACAACACCGCACCCCACGCCGATTCGCGCAACATGGTTTTCGACGCGTCCGGCCGCATCGTTGAAGTTGATGATGGCGGCGTCAAGCTGTTGCAGGATCCCGCCAATTCTTCGTCAACGCGCCAGTGGTTGTCGCTCGACGGAGATTTGCGAATCACCGAGTTCATTTCGGTCGACTATGACCCGAACAACGACGTCATCATCGGCGGAGCGCAGGACAACGGCTTCTCGCGGCAAAGCGGAGAAGATTTGCTCGATTGGGATCACCTCACCCAGGGCGATGGCGCGATCGCCAACGTCAGAGTCGACGGCACCGACAGCGATATCTACGGCAGCTCTCAGGAATTCGGCCAGTTCGGCTTCTACGACGATATGGGGGTCATTCGTCACCTCGTCGATCTGGAGGTTAACGGTACCGGTGTCCTGGACGATGACAGCATCAAGCAATTCGACAGTACGGTCGCGTTCTACAACGCCTGGGTCTTCAATAACATCGATCCGGACCTTCTGATGCTTGGGACCGGCTACGCCTACGAAGAAGATCCGGATCTGCCCGGAGGTTTTTTGTCAAATCCCGGCGACGACATCACGCTGCAGAACGGCGCTCCCGTCCAGGTGGATGGCAAGTATCAGCCGGATAGCAACGCGCGCTTCGGCGACCTCGTCACCTCCATCGATTACGGCGGGAGACGGCGTGACGGTAACACGCTTGTCGACGAAGTCCGCGTGGCTTATGTCGCCGCTGCCTCAGCAGCCGTCGGCAGCAAGTTGTGGGTACGCCTCGCCGGTGATGATGACTTTACGCAGATCCATACCTGGAACAGCGTTGGCGGTCAGGGCGCTGCCATCACCGATCTGGTGATGGATCCGGAAGACTGGCGCCGCGTCTACGTTGTCGACAATGCCGG
>DASTBJ010000276.1:0-5946 GCA_035712125.1 Terriglobia bacterium | reverse complement strand
GCTTCGCCGGCTCGCCTGTCGCAAGGTGTAAATGGAATATCCCGTTTGAACGAAGAAGATGGTTGGAAACGGCAGCAAGTCGAGCCCCGTCTGCACCAGCCTCGGATGGCAAATGCAGACCTGCATACCATTCCGCAACTGGCGTTCGTACCAGGCTTCTCTGTGCTCCGGCGGCGTTTCCGCCCTCAGTATCTCGGCTCGAATTCCTTCCTTCTGCATCAATTCCAGGAGACGCCGCGTGACGTCCCGCTTCTGCGTGTAGACGGCGAACACTTGAACGTTCCGGCCGTTGGCGAGTTCGCTCTTGACCTCTTCGATCAATCGCAGTTCTTTCGCGTAGACGTGGTTCTGATCGAGGTCCGCAGGCTCTGAGATCACGAACCTCTCCCGCTCGCCGGTCTCTTTGTCGGTCCGGTATCCGTAAAGTGTTCCAAGGCCGTAAGGCCGGTCCGGATACAGTAGCAAGGCGTTCATCGCCGTGCTAATGACCGAAGGATTGCCGTGATACTCCCGAAGTGCTGCAGAGATGTCCTCCTCCAGCTTCGTGTACGCGATCGCCAGCGTCGGGTCCATGTCCACCGCCATAACCTCTTCGGTATACGGCGGCAGACCATCGGAAATGTCCTCCAACGACACGAACGCGGCCATGTTCATCAGGTACTTGCCGAACAGCAGCGGCGACGCTCCGGGACGCCGCTTCACTGTCGTCGTGACCTTCGCATCGGAACACGCATTCTCTGAAGGCTCGATCGTCGTCACCTTCTCGAGGACACCGTATGCTTCTGCAAACTGGCGCACACCGGCCTCGCCATATTCGAAGCCGTCTTCGCGCATCATGCCGCTGTCCAGGCGATACAAAATGTGGAAGAGTTCGTCCGCATAGCCACCCAACAGCGTCCCTGTGAGCACAACGGTGCGACCGCACGCCGTGGCAAGTGCGCCGAGCGCGTTGCCTTGCGCTGTTTCCCCGCTTTTCAACTCGTGAACTTCGTCCGCAATGCCGTAATCGAAGAATCCATCCAGGTACCGGCCGATAAACTCGATCGGCGCCATCCGGTGGATCTTTTCGTTGTCGGCCTGCCAGAGCGGGCTGAAGAACGCTTTTCTGGATTTTGTTGAGTCGGGCCACACGGTTTCCGCGATTCTCACCTTGCGAAGATCCGTGCGCCGGAGCTGGTCCTCGCCGAGGATTACCGGGCGGCCCGTATCGGGATTCACGATGCTCCCATGAAACCGCCCACTTCGGGGCGTCAGGCAGGCGTGCCGCCAAAAGTAACCGAGTTTGGCTCGCTCACGTGACACGACGAAGAGCGACGGCGCCATCACCTCCGCCCGCCAACGGGCCTTCGCCGATCGATGGCCTTTCGCCAGCCGAATACTGCTCAGCGTGGTCTTCAATCCTTCACGAACGATCCGGCCGTTGCGAAGCCGGACTTCGTTCACACCCGCAAAACCGTTCGAAGCCAAACCATTCCGGCATCCGTCGATGACAAACACGCGGACGCCCGGAAGCGTCATGATCGCTTCTCTGCACCATTTCTCGACAAGCTGAGGCGGCGCCATTGCGAGACAAGTGAACGGTCGTCCGTTGGCGTGTGTAAACACGCTGCCAAGGGAGATGAGCGTCTTTCCAGTTCCGCACTCTGCAACGGCAGCGGCGCATCGACCCTCCAGCCAAACCTTAACGATTCCCATGATCGCCATCGACTGCGCAGGGAACGGCCGCCGCTTCAACTGCTTCAGTGCAGGCCAGACAGGATCGTCCGGACCATGAAGCGCCGGAAACCGCGCAAGCACCAGTTCTCCGAGCGCCGCACCATACAAACGCAAGTAATCGTCGATGGCTGCTGGTGCTACCATGATTCAACTCCTTCTGAAAGATAGATTCGAGGATCGGTATGCACGCGGAGGGTTGCGTAAAATCCAGCAGTGCAACGCCAGAAACGGCGCTGCCGACGGTTCCCGGCGCAACCTGATTTCTTTATCAGGCGATGTTAGACACCGCTCGCGACGAAGCGACAACCGCGGGAACTTCTGATGGGATCGCAATGGCTTTCCGGCGCAGGCCCTGGCTCAGGATTCGGAGCAGCCGGAGTTTCGTGCCTTTCACCGCGATCGGGTCGCAGTTCAGGCCGACGAGTTCCTCAACCATACCTCGCCGTCGCAGCTCGACACTGAACCATTCGGCCCATTCGGGTAACACAGGCAGGCCGAAGCGAACTGCCAGGCGATGCAAAACGAAGTCGGGTGTGTCGTCGTATATTACCGTTCGTCGCGCTTCGCTGTTGGCGCCGAATGTTGTCTCGAAGAATACTTTCGAAAGAAGGACGGCGTGCCGCACGGGGCGTTTGCGCTCGGGAATCTGCAGTGATGCCCTGTAGATCACGGGCTTCTCGCCCAGCGTTCCGATGATCTCCTGGTCTGCAAATGCCAGCTTGAAACGGAGACCTTCGTGCGCCGCTGCGATGACCGCCCCAATATCCTGGTCGCCGCCGAAAACGGAAACGAGATGCAGGGTCCTTGCCGCACGCGGATCCGCCGGCTCAGCCACAAGACAGTTCAGCGGCACTGTGATATTCGTGATCGTGTCTCGCGTCTGCCGAACAAACGTCAGCTTGCCCATCCGCAGGTGTGCATTCTGCATCGGACTCCTCCTTTCTGGAAGGCGCTTCAGACGCCTTCTCCGATAACAAGGCGATCCGCCCGTCGCCATAGAGCAGGGTGAGACGCTGGGAAAACCTCTCTCTTTCGTGGATGATGGTCGTCCCGTCCTCCTCCTCTTCGCGTCTATCCACGACTTTCACACTCTCCCAATAAGCAACATGCCGATCTTTGCCTTCGCCGAAGCAGCCGTTCATCATGCCCGACGTGCACAAGAGGGCCACGTGACCCTGGTGCAAACTCGTCAGCGGCCGTCCGGCGAATTCTGGTTTGGGCGCATGCGTTATGCGTTTTGCCTGCCGCCAGGCCGGCGAATTCCCGAGCAAGTCCTCTAATTGATCCAGAGGAAGTCCGCGATACTCCAGCTTGACTGGTGGGCTTGGCGGGATCGCGTAATAGCGATCGGGCACATTCGGAAGCGGCTGAATCTCATCGTACCGCCAGGTCAAATCGCTGAGCTTCTCATTGGCCTGGCTTACGGCATGGTCGCTCAACCGGTCGCGTTCCTGGCGCGTGCGGCGGATACCAAACACGACAACTTGTTTATAGGTAACGGCCTCGCGCTCGGTGAGTCGGTAAATCGCCTTGTCTTTGAACTGCGGTGTCAGAACCGTTCGGCAGTCGTAGACGCGATCATAAGGAATGACCATGACAAGAACGCCGCCGGGCCGAACCCACCGCCCGACGTGCTCCAGGAACAACCGTTCCATACGCCGGTTCTTCCCTTCGCCGATCTCAAAGTCGTAGGGCGGGTTGAGATACACGAGAGAAAAGGACTCTACCGGCGCATGAGTATCGAAGGCGCTGCCTTGGATGACCTCAGCGAGGAACTGGCGCGCTTCGTCCGCGCGATGGGCGTCCAGTTCGACAGCGTATCGCCGAACGGTCGCACCATCACTCAGTGCGTACAACGCCGCGCCGGTCCCGGCACACGGATCAAGGACACTTGCCGGGACGTTGGGAAATTGCAGGTAGTTGCGAATGCGCGTTGCTTCGGCTACGGCGAGCGGGTAATAGCCGCACCGCAATTTGGCTATTAATCGCATTGATACGCTCTCCTATACACGGGTGCTGCAGCAGCGCCGGTCTGATGTGCAAAGAACATTCCGTGGAGTAATGCGAGTTCGCTCCGAAGCTCTGCTTCGTCCGGCCGCATCTCCGGATGCGTCTCAAGCAGCCTGTTCAAGGACCTCTCCACCAACGCGCTGCGATCGCCGGCTTCGATCAACTCATGACAGACTTTGCAGGCGGCCCAATCGCCGACGCTTTGGCCGACGACGCCTGCAACGGCATATGCCACAAAGCTGTGTGCTGGATATCGCCAGGCGACGTGGGGCTCTGAACAGAAATCACAGATGGAAGTGGACACACCAATCCTCCTTTCATGGACCGAATTTTTGAAAAACGCGACCGGTTGCCGGACGGCGTGGCGGTGACGATGAAATGTGACAGGTTACGGGCGCCGCGAGAACCGAATCACAGGTGCCAGCCAGAGCTTTCCGAACGCACTTCAGCGGCTCAGGACGGGAATCGGGGCGCCAAGTGCGGCCCGGATCTGTTCTTTTTTGCAGCCCGCCCAGCATCTATATTTCCAGGGCTCTTCTACGGAAACAGACAGGTTGTCCTTGCTGCGGTCACGACCGGCCGCGGCGCATGAAGGGCATTGTGCGACCCAGTTGCGTCCAATTCGGCGTCGCGTCTCGATGTGATCGAGGATGGCAAAGCAGCGTCGATCCGTCTGGAATCCATGTAATTCCGGCATGCTGAGCCTCACGGGTGACGTGCCGGAACCAGCCGGGCTGGGTTTTCTGCGAAACCGAGCAGCCGAAACTCTTGGATCTTCCGGCGCATTTCACGGCGGGAGTAACCGCCGAAGACGCCATCGGCGAGGTCCAGCAGCCAAAATCTGCCGCGTTTACGGTCGTAGATGTAGAACGCTCCTGACCGATCGTCGTCGGGCGCCATGACGAACAACAGCACGCCCTTGGCATACTCGACCCAATGAGCGACCACACCTTCTGCGGAGACCAGGAACCGGGAAACGATTTCCGCTACATCCTGTTCTGGCCGCATTTGCAAGTCGTGCGTGCTGAGCACGTGGCTCGCGCGCACACGTTTCGTGTTCATGTTTCAACTCCTTGGTTCATGATTTGTTTTGTGGTTGAAGTTCCAGAGAAAGGAGGGAATCCGATCAGCTGGCGAGGACGAGAAGACTGCGGGCGGCAGCATGGGCAAGTGCGTCGCAGCGGTTCTGTTCGGCGCTGGCGCCGTGGCCCCGAATCCAGGTCCATGTGACCTCGTGGCGGCTGCTCTCGCGCAGCAGCGCTTCCCAAAGATCGCGATTCGACACCGTCACGCCGCGCGAGGCAATCCATCCCCGCTTGCGCCACGTGACTAGGTGCCGCGTCATTGCACGTTGAACATACTGAGAGTCCGTAACGACTCTAACAACACAACGCTCTCTCAGCGCAGAGAGGCCCGCGATCACGGCCTGAAGCTCCATTCGATTGTTGGTGGTGTACCCCTCCGTGCCAACAAGTTCCGTCTCGATAGGACCGCATCGCAGCAGGCATGCCCAGGCTCCCGGGCCTGGATTTCCGAGGCACGATCCGTCCGTGAACAGAATCGCTCGTTTCACGACTAACCTCCGTTGGATATCCGCGCCATGGTCGTTGAGACAAGCGGGGCTTCCGCGTCCGTCAGATCCCTCAGCCCCTCGAGCGACAGCTTTCCTTCCGAGGCATCGGCAATGATGTCCGCCAGACGCTTGCCTGTCTTCTCCGCCCTCTGCCGCGCGGCTTGCAACAACCGGCCACGCGCGTCGCCGATGGTTCGCGTAGAAGGGGCGCCGTTTCCATTCCTGCCCGCCGCTTCGGACTCGACGCGCGCAAGCAAGCGCTGGAGCGCATCGCGACTGGGAATTTCATCGACCGCCTCGCTGGCCAGGTTCAGTTCGCGGCAAATCACCGTGTAGCGAGCGTCACCTACTGCTGCGGTCGCGCGGCGCAGTCGGTCAACGCCGTTGCCAATGTCAGTCAACTTTTGAAAGACGATCGTCCGCCGCGCCGGGTCGAGCCGTTCCGGTTCCGTTCCGCCCGCGTATTTGTCGAGGATGAACTGCGAGAGGCCGCGGCCGGCCTTCTCTCGAAGCTCCCGGATCTTGGCGAGCATTTCCTCGCCTGATACTTCCTGGCGCGATTGTCTCTGCACTTGATTCTTCGTTTGCCGTTGCGTCTCCCGTTTCGCGTTGCTTGGCAGCGCCCAATCGGGCAGAACTGGAGTCTG
>DASTBJ010000275.1:0-5941 GCA_035712125.1 Terriglobia bacterium | reverse complement strand
TACCGCTGCAATGTACAGTGCGTTTGAAAGCGCGAAGCTTTGTCGTGTCGTCCGGAGGTACCCTGCTTCCTTTACAGCGGATCCAATATGGATGCGCTCGCCGGCCGCAGATCTACCCACATTAAGGCATCGATATGGATCACTCAACACTTGGCCGACTGCGGTTGGCCGTGCAATTAGAGCGCTGGAACTGCCGATAAAAGCAATCCGCGATTATGTGGCGGACCGATTTTACGAGATCGCCTCCGGCCGCACTTATCGAACAGGGATTGGTCGAGAGGGCGCCCCGATGCCATAACCCGATAGCCTATTCCAGACGTTCAAATATAGCTGTGAAGGGTGCCGTTATTGGTCCTTGTTGATTGGCCTTCTGGCGCAATCGCATTACCCGGTCGCTTGCCATCGTCACCTCGAATGTAACAAAGTTTCCGGGGAGCATTACACTCGGATTCTTGGCGACAATCTGGCGGAGTGTAATCTCATTGCCACTGCTGTCATAAGTGCCGGAATGGGCAGTAAACGGTGTCCAAGCGGCGAGTTTTTCAGAATCACTTGACCGATCGTTGACATCCGTTTTACGACTGGCAGCCCCGCTAACACTCATAATACTGTAGTGCTTAGCGGTAAATATGTAGATACTCGGCTGTGGTTTCTCGATTGGATTCGGGCCAACGACTTCTGTGATTTTCCAAACACCAACCAGGGAACTTTTCGCTTGAGCGTGGGCTCCACTAACAGATAGGAATGCAAAAACGAACAGAGTTAAAGCTAATCCAGCCCTTTTCATTGTGCCTCCAGTTTGGCAGCGTCGCGCCTATGCGGTGCTTGGGTGACAATACCGCGGAAGAATAATCCACATCACAAAACCTTTCAAGATCCATATAAAGTCCGAGCAGCCGCGCATTATGTAGAGGC
Organism: Terriglobia bacterium; assembly: GCA_035712125.1. Lineage (GTDB taxonomy): Bacteria > Acidobacteriota > Terriglobia > 20CM-2-55-15 > 20CM-2-55-15 > DASTBJ01. The sequence continues at coordinate 5,026 of DASTBJ010000275.1, read as the reverse complement.
CAAGCTGCACGAGATGTTCGGCTACAGCTGATCTGCCCCTGACGTGACAAACCGGTGTTGCCTCGGACGGTCCATGCCTAGCCACTTTGAAACATCCCGCCAAAGAGCGAATTGCGACGTGCAGCCGGGCGAAACCACACCCGACGCTTACGAAGCGACTTTGATCGCCGCCCGTGCATATCGCATAAACTCAGCACTCCGCTTAGACGAGGGATGAACGTCCGCTCAATCTTTCGTCGCATGACCGCCATTTAAGTTTTACGACTTATGCCTATTGCTGTATCTTCAAGCCAAAGTGATACCGCTTTCATTTTCGCAATTGCGCGATTCTCTCTATAACAGCCATCTAGCCTGCGAGCGCGGAATAGTCGACGTGTGGCTGCTGTCGGCTAGACTAGACGCCAATGACAGGGCTTCTTGTGGTGCCGTGCTCTCCTTTGATGAGCGAGAACGGGCACGCAAGTTCCGATTTTCCATCGACCAGGATCGCTTCATTGTCGGCCGTGCAGGTTTGCGCCAGGTTCTGTCTCAGTACTGCGCACAAGATCCCGCAATGCTTCTCTTCCAAAGCGGGTCACATGGAAAGCCCCTGCTCGTTCAGCAATCGCTAAAGGTCAAGTTCAATGTGTCCCACGCCGGTGCTTATGTTCTGATCGGCATCGCAGAGGACGTCGAATGCGGCGTGGACATCGAGCAACCCCATGCCCGAATCTCAGAACAACAGATCGCCACTCGCTTCTTCTGCCCTCGTGAAGTGGAATGGATGGGTAGAGCGGAGCTAGGGTTCGCACGTTTATGGACGATGAAAGAAGCAGTTATGAAAGCAGTGGGATGGGGCCTCACTATTCCCCTCAATGCTATTGACGTCGTCGACGTTGCCGAAGGCAGGACATCGCGACTTCTGGTCGAAGCAACCGGCCAAGAACCGCTCACGCTGTGGGTTCAAGAACTCAATTTATTGGAAGGCTACGCAACTTCTGTCGCTGCGGTGGGCTCGGACCACGCGATACGTATTCATGCCGGACCCTGAAGTGATTGACAGTTGAGGACGAATGCCTTAAACATCATTTCGCCGACAAGAGTTGATCGATACGGATTTGCAATAACCTCGAGTCACCTCGCAACCACGTAAACCTACTTACAACCCACAAGATGTCTGATCCGGGCGATCTCCATCAGTGGGCGAAAGGTCAGCCGGTCGCGTACTTATCACCGGTGTTGCCCCATCTCGACGACCCGCTCATCGCCCGGGAGCACGCGTACTCCAATGTTATAGCAGATTCCCGCGGAGCCCGAGGGATGGCCACGCTCCTCGCGGGCGGATAAACTCAGAGCGGGGCCCTAGTGTGCTGAGGCGACATTGCCTTCGATTACCGGACATCCCAGGAAGGGTTGCAAGAGGTTCTGCCACGAACTGACGAACCTTTCCTTGGTATAACTGCGAGCAGTGGCTGATCCACTGTGAGTTAAACGTTCCGACAAACCGGCGTCATTCGTCAAGTCCTTTAGGGCCGGAATGACTTTGCCGATATCCTTGATGCCGTATGTCATGCTGTTGTCCCCTGGGCGCAAGTAGTCGCGTCCACCCAGGCCGTCAAGCCCAACGACACAAGTACCGACGGCCATTGCTTCCAAGGGAACCAATCCAAAACCTTCAGCGAGAGAAACGTTCATAAGATACCGATTGTGTGCAATACGACCTACCAAAGCCCGGTGTTCGAGAACGTTCTTGGATAGTACGTCGACCTTAAGTTCTGGGATATGGATGGACAGTTCGCGCAGAAGAAAGTCCCCTGCCGCTCGATTTTCTTCACCTTCCTTCACATACATCGCCACAGTCAAGGGCCGCTCGCGCCAGGGTGGTGGTGCTGTCAGAGTTTCCACCTCAATGAACGGGGGGATGATAGTGCAGTCTATGCCATAGACAACCTCGAGAAAATCGTGAACCAAGGTGCTGACGGAAACATAGAGGTCAAAGCCGCAGTCAAGAACTGGGAAGGTGCGAAAATCCTGAACGTAGCAGATCTTTCGCCCCGGCACGCGAAATCCGAACATGAATCGCGAAAAAAAGGGGTTCACTACCATCAGATCTTCTTCAGAAACCCGCCTCTCCATTTCCGCAGGACTGATTGTCTCGCCTTTGAATTCATGCGCAAACAAAGAAGAGCTTTCCGCAGCGCCTATGTGGACGTTGACCATTTCGAATCCGAATCTCTGCTGGAGGATTCGCCCGATGTGGTAAGCCATGTAAGCTCCTCCCCGAGGCATCAGTGCACCGAGAACGTACGCACGCGCCATTGCATTCTCATCATAACACTGAGAGCCTAATTGTCCGGCGATCGGTTTGTTAGTCGAGGTCTCGCAAGGGTTGTCTGACTAGCCAGGTTCTTTCTCGATCCCGAGCCTTATAATGTCCGCGACACTGCGAACAGTTGGGGTTTCCAGCAGCGAGGCGACTGAAAGATCGATATCGTAGATGTCTGTGAGTCGTAGGACAATGCGGGAGGCGATAACAGAGTCCCCGCCCAGTTCGAGCAAACTGTCGTCGATGCCGACGGTGGGAAGTTGAAGTTCATCTTTCCATAGGGCCGTAACGGCTTCCTCGATTTCGTCGCGCGGCGGTTGACAGGAAAAACTCGACTGGTACGATGGAGTATCGGCTGCCAAAAGCGCGTTTCGGTTGATCTTTCCCGCAGCAGTGAGGGGAAATGCGTCCAGCGTTTGAAACTCCGAAGGTATCATGTAGTGCGGAATCCGCTCTGTAAGATACGTTCGCAACTCGGCGGGTGAAGGGTTGTATCCGTTCTTGCCGACGACAAACGCCACTAGGCGTGAGTCCGGTCCAACCTGCCTGCAGATCACGGTCGCACCCGCTACGCTCCAGTGATTTTGCAAGGCCGTTTCAATTTCTCCAAGTTCGATGCGATAACCGCGGACTTTTACCTGGGAGTCTCCACGCCCGATGAATTCGATCTCCCCGTTCGGGAGATGGCGTGCCAGATCCCCCGTTCGAAGCAACCGGCCGCCCCTTGGGCCGCCGAACGGGTCCGGCAGAAACGTTTCGGCGGTAAGGTCCGGCCGTCCCCGGTACCCACGAGCGATGTGGTTTGCGGCAACGCACAGTTCTCCTGTCACACCAGGAGGGACTAAGTTCATGTGTCGGTCTACGAGGTATACCCGTGTGTTGGCGACCGGCGTCCCAATGGAAACGGCCTCCGTCTGAGGTCCCACGACCTTAACGGTTGCGGCTGTGCCGATTTCGGAACCGCCATAGATATTTATGAGCTCGACCTGAGGGAAATACCTTGTAACTTCGAGAGCCAGTCCAGTAGAAAGATTGCCGCCGGAGACGGCGATACATCGAAGTCGAGACAGCGACCTTCCGCGTGTTGAAGCACCTTGCAGGATTTGCTGAAGCAATGCCGGCACCGCGAACAGGCTGGTCACGCCGTGAGTCTCCATCGCGGTGAAAAATCTATCCGTATTCCTGACTTGCTCGTCATCGAGAATCACAACCGTAGCTCCCAGTGCGAGCGGGACCAGCAGCCGAGACGTGGAAATGCCAAAATTGAGAGATGAACTCCAGGCACAAACGTCCTCTGGTCCAATGTCAGACAAAGCCGCCATGATACGGCTCTCCAATGCTCCGTGAGTTTCCACAACGCCTTTGGGGACTCCACTAGAGCCCGACGTATAGAGCAGAGAAATGGCATTTTCTGCCCGTACTCGCGCACCAATATTGTTCGCACCCGTCGCGGCGATTGCCGAAGCACTGTCGTCGAGACAGATTATTCGAAGTGTGTGCGGAAGACCGTGCGGCACCTTATTATTGGAAATCACCAGTGCCAGGCCGGAGTCCCGAATCATCTCCAAAACACGTGCCTGGGGGTAATCCGGATCAAGTGGAACGAACGTCCCCCCTGCTTTCAGGATCGCCAACACTGACAGGACCGATTCGACCGAGCGTTCCAAATACACGCCGACCGGACTTTCAAGAGAAACGCCCTGCATCAAAAGATAATGGGCGAGCCGGTTCGCCGATTCGTTTAACGCTCGATACGTGAAAGTGCGGTCCTCCGAAATGAGCGCGGCGGCACCAGGTTGCGTATCGGCCTGCCGCTCAAATCGCTCAACAAAACTTTCCTCGCCGTGAATGTGAATAGAGGCATTCCATTCCACAAGAAGCCGGTGCTTTTCAGAGGGACTAAAGCCCTCTAAGTTCAAAAATGTAGTTTCGTTCGCGACGATGGCTGCACGCATAATGTTTTTCAGATGACGCTTTAGGCTCGCCAGAATGCCGTTTCTTGCCCAAACGGTCGGTCCCGTAAATGTGCCTTTAATGCTGCCATCTTGGATTGAGAAAGAGACGGCCACAGCCTGAGTGTCCGAGTCGACTGCGTTGCCGAAGGCAACTAGAAATGGAAAGAAGAAGTCGATTCCAAGATCCGATAGCAAGACCTCCTGCAGTGTTCTGCCGCCCCGCCATGTGTGACGGCGTGCCCTGGCCAAGCTGTCGCTGACTGCTTGTAGCAGTTGTTTGAAGGTCAGATTCCCTGAAAGTTTCAGGCGAATCAGGGTCGTCGTTGCTTCCTCCATGCCGTTGCTGTCATCTCGAACGGCAAACACAAGATCGTCCGCCAAGATATAGCGATGCAGTAGGATAGCGGCCGCAGAGAGGATTATGGTCGGTATGAGCAGCCCGCGTTGCGCGGCGAAATCATGAAGCAACTCGACAAGAGACGGCGGCAGTGCAAAGTCCCGTTTTATCTTATCTGCGGATACTGGAAGCCTTGGAAGAGCCAAGGGCACCGCTCCGTCCAGTTCCCGGCGCCAGTACTTCCGACTTGCTTCGGGCACGGGCTCAATGTTCGTTTCTGGCATGTGAGGTTACGATACACGCTAACTACTTGAAGGCATTCCTGCGCATTGCGTCCTGCTCCGCCCTGATGCCATCGCCGAAAAGCGTCATGAAAAAACCTTCGTCGACCAGGCGTTCCACAGCAGCGTTGCTCACTACTGGATGAAA
>DASTBJ010000274.1:0-4685 GCA_035712125.1 Terriglobia bacterium | reverse complement strand
AGGCCCTTGTGCCGAATACGGGCGTAACGCAGTCGGGCGCGGTGCCCCTACGGGGAATCGTGCGGGCGGAGGGACAGGGGCTCGTGGGGCGGTAGGGACGACGCGCGGCGCGGCCGAGGTTCCTGCTGTGCCGGATGACGATGGCGAAGATGACGGTCCCGTTGCAGGTCTGGTCGGTACCGGTGGGGGTGGATTAACGGCACTTATTCTCGCAGCCCGCGAGAATGATATTGAATCAGCACAGCTGTTGGTTGCAGCCGGTGCGGACGTCAATGAATCCTCTAATGCCGGCTGGACGCCATTGCTGATAGCGACGAACAATCGCAACTATCTCCTTGGAAAACTCCTCATAGAAAAGGGCGCTGACGTTAATAGAGCCAACAGTACGGCATTCACGCCGTTGTACCTTGCAACCGACAATCGGAATATCGAAGGAGGAGACTACCCCGTACCGAAGCCGGACATGGATCATCTCGAGTTCATCAAAATCCTGCTCGATCATGGTGCGGATCCTAACGCTCGCGTTAACGGAAACACGGAGACCCGTACCATTTTCACGATGCAGTGGTTTTATGAAGCCGGAGCGACGGCTTTTGTTCGTGCTGCTCAATCGGGAGATACGGCACTGATGAGACTTCTGTTGAAACATGGTGCGGATCCAAAGGCCGTGACGAGAAACGGCGACAACGCGCTCCATGCTGCCGGCGGAATCGGTTGGGTCGAAGGCGTTACGTACGAGTGGTCTAAAGAAGAGAATCTTGAGGCGATCCGTATGCTTCTCGATCTCGGTTTGAATCCGAATGATCAGGATAAAGAAGGCCGTACAGCGTTGATGGGGGCCGCCATGAAAGGCCGCGTAGAGGTCATCCGTTTGCTTGTTGAGCGTGGAGCCGACCTCAATGTTCGCGACAACGGCAGTCGCGACACGAATAACGCGAATTCGCAGATGGCGGGGCATACCTGGAGGGCTGTCGATTATGCCGACGGGCTGGTTCGCGTGGGCGTTCAATCCGCCAATGCCTGGCCGGAAGCCGGGAAATATATACGCGAACTGATGGCGGAGAGAGGACTGGAAGCTCCGCCCATGAACCGAACGCTCGACTCAATTTGTATCGTGGAGATCTGCAAGGAGCGTTTGCCGGAGTTCCTCGATCAGTAGCTCGCTAACGAAAGTTTCGTGCGAGATAGCCGAGGAGAATCGGATAGTCCTCATCGGACAACGGCGCTCCCTCATTCAGCATGTGGCTCAGGAGCTCGTTCCAGGACTCCCGGTCGCCACCGCGCACCTTTACACGTTCCAGTGTGTGACACTGGGTGCAGATGTTCAGGAGGATTGCCTTGCCGGGCCCTTCGGGCAAAGGGCCGTAGTTCGACGTGAGGTATTTCACGAGAGCCGGGACATCCTCTTGTTTTACTACCGCGCCTTTCTGAATCATCGAATCGACAAGTTTGGTCCAGCCTTCTCTGTCAAGCGCAGTCGTTTCGATGGAACGGAGTTCATGACAGCCCATACAGGCGCTGTTGAGAATTCTTTCGCCAGGATCTATCGGGGGACGTTGCTGTGCGACAGCGGCTGCGGCAAGAACCGCAGTCGCTGCCAGCCATAGAATGAGTCGAGATGCGTTGCAGTTCACTTTCTGGCAACGCCCTTCAGGATCACGGGTTGAGCCGCATAGTTCTCGAGAGCAATCGACTTGGTTGCCGCTTCGAACGTCACTTTTGTCGTTAGCGAGGTTTTGCCTTCGCCCTGTCCGGATCGATTGACTCGCAGTTCTATAACGCTGAAGGAACTTGGATCCGCTGTCGCCGGACTTGACGGCTTCCAGGATTCGGCACTCCACGCGCCGAGTTTTCGGTCCGTCAAAAGAATGATGCGCTGACTGCCATCGGATGCTGGAATACGGTACGCATAACGAATGGAATAGCCGGCGCTGCCGCTTGTCCACAGGTAGCCGACGGTTTTCATTGCGCCAGGGACCTCTTTTTCTCCGTACCACGCAAGGACGGAAGCAAGACGATCGCGGTCCGCATCGGTAGACCATTCGAGCAATTCGATGGTGATCGGCTCACCTGCACCATTAACATTTACAGTTGTAGCCGTATAGCGCTCGATAGGGCCTTTCACCTGCGCCTGACCGATTGTCGCCACCAGCAAGAGCCCCAACCCAAGTAATCTGACATTTCTTAAACGCATACTGAACCTCTGTTACTGGCGCGGTATCGGCCGCCCATAGACTTCGAACCTTGCAACGTCGGACCAGCCTCCCTGACCATGTCCGCTACCCGGCATGAGATCGATATATCCCACTTCGTCTACTCTGCTCAAATCGGGGTTCGTGATGAATGTTCCGGTTGTGACAGCGCGTTCGGGATCCAGTCGTATCCAGCGAATGCCAGAAAGAGAAAACTCCCGTTCCTGCCAGTCGACAGGGGAACCATCGGCCAGATCTCCAACAAGCATGGTACCGTCGGCAAGCTTAATGATCGGCCGGACCTGATGAAATCCGGACATCTTCGTCACCCATTTGATTCTTGCAAGACCGGTCAGATCGACAAAACGGTCCTTGTCTCGAAGGGTGAGACCGCAGGGCGTGGTGCACATTCCAGTCCAGGGATGCGGTGGGTTGGTTTCATTTGTGGAACTGCCAGCAATGAGAATTTCCTTTCCACTCGGGCCGTAAAGCTTCAGTTCGAGGTTGGAATTTGCGACGCCATCCTGACCCAGGGGATGCTCCTGATTTGTCGGGTTGGACCACTCTTCCCTGAAGAAGAGCGGAACACGCGTGGCGGATGCTCCGCCGCGTGCGGCCGGTGCGCCGGCAGCTTGTGCTCCCCTTGCGCCGCCTCGTCCGCCTTGTGGCGCGGGCTGCTGGGCGAACATCGGGGCAATTGTGCTCAGAAAAGCCGAAATTATGAGAACGGTCAAGAACACTCTTGGACGGATCATGAGGACCTCCAATTCGGTATAGATGTGCCGGGCAAGTATAAATGCAAGCGACAGGTGACGTAAACAGCCGGTATCGACCGGCGTGGCGACATCGACACGCGTGCTATAGTGCTGTCCCTCATGGATTTCATTGGCATTCGGGAACTTGAAACTGCGGTTTCAGAGATTCTGGAAGCCACCCCGTTTAACGACATTCACACGTGCCTTTTTGCGCCCGGCTTCGGCAAGCTTGGAGCCATGCAGGCCTGCGCGCGCGGATGACCCATGCTTGAGATGTTCGGGATTTGCAAAAAGTTTCCCGGCGTCACTGCACTCGACTCGGTTGATTTTGCGGCGAGCCGGGGGGAAGTTGTCGCTCTAGTCGGAGAGAACGGCGCAGGCAAATCGACGTTGATGAAGAGTCTGGCGGGAATCCATCGACCGGACTCCGGCACGATCAACCTTGAGGGCAAGCCCGTGTTGCTGCACTCGCCCGCAGATGCGGCCGCGCTCGGCATCGGTACTGTTCACCAGGAACTGGAGGTCATCGAAACCCTCGATGTTGCGGCGAACGTCTTTCTCGGTCGTGAGCCGACATGGGGTGGGCCTCTCCGGCTTGTAGATCGAAAGCGCATTCGTTCCGACGCTGAGAAATTTCTGGCTCGTGTTGGTTTTTCTGGTAATCCCGAGACTCCAGTTCGAGCACTCTCCACAGCTCAAAAGCAACTGGTCGAAATCGCGCGAGCGCTCTCTCAGCAGGCCCGGTTATTGATCCTGGACGAGCCCACCTCGAGTCTGACCCCGGCCGAAACGGGACGATTGATGCAAGTCATCGCGGACTTGCGTTCGAGCGACGTAACAGTGGTGTACATCTCTCACCGCCTTCATGAAGTCGAGCAGCTTGCGGATCGGGTCGTTGTTCTTCGCGATGGCAGAAATGCCGGGGAACTCCGCCGCGGAGAGATCACTCGGGATCGCATGATCCAGTTGATGGTCGGCCGTGATCTGAAAACAGCTCGCGCGGGCAGTCTATCCAGCGCGAAGGTCGGAATAGAGCTCCGGGATCTCCGGACCAAACGGTATCCCTCGCAGGCGGTGTCGCTATCCATTCGTTCCGGAGAAATCCTCGGGTTGGCCGGCTTGATTGGAGCAGGTCGATCCGAGCTTGCACGCGTGTTGTTCGGAGTCGACAGACCGAGGAGTGGAAAGATTCTCATTGACGGCAGTTCAGTGGAGTTCCGGGCGCCGCGAGATGCAATCCGTCGGGGTATTTATCTCGTGCCCGAAGACCGGCGCACCTCCGGTCTTTTGACGGCGATGTCGGTTCGAGAAAACATAACGCTACCGGACCTTTCGAGGTTTTCAACTGCTGGATGCATCCGACGCCAGATCGAGTCCAGGGCTGCGCAGTCGTTGTGCGCGGAGTTCATGGTCAAATCGCCTTCGGTGGAAACAAAGGCCGGGGACCTCAGTGGCGGCAACCAGCAAAAGGTGGTTCTCGCAAAGTGGCTCTCGCTGATGCCGCGAACCATTCTTTTCGATGAGCCGACTCGTGGCATCGATGTCGGGGCGAAGGCCGAAATCCATGTTCTGATGCGCCGCCTTGCGGAAAACGGCGTGGCGGTGCTGATGATCAGCAGCGACATGGAAGAGATCCTGCAGAACAGTGACCGTGTTGCCGTCATGCATGCGGGAAAACTGACCGGGATTCTTGCGCGGTCCGATTGTACGGAAGAAGCCATCATGAGGCTCGCCGTCG
>DASTBJ010000273.1:0-2727 GCA_035712125.1 Terriglobia bacterium | reverse complement strand
TCTGTACGCATCATCGGGCTCCCAATCGTTGAGGCCCATTTGAAACTCCGCAACGTCGAAAACTGACGTCGCGCTCGGTACGAATCTATCCAGTCCAGCAATATCCTCTTCTTGAATTCCAGAAAGGTCGGTTGCGTCCTGGGTGCGATTCGAATCGGGTTTTGGTCTGGCGCCCCGAAGATTACCATCGACGTCTCTAGATGCCAATACGCCTTGATGATCGTACTCCGCCGGATGACGGACGTGCCAAACTTGTAAAGCACGCCGACACCCTTAAGTCGTAACACCAGGTAAATTTTGTGTTACACCGGACAGATGAAGATCAGGGCAACCCGGCGATTACTGGCAGCGGAATCGTTGGTGGCCGCAAGCCTCCTGCTGGTGGCCGCCGGCAATGCAACAGCGCAGGATGCGACGCCGTCGATGGAAATCTATGGGGCCGTGATGCTAGACATCGGTCACAACTTCAGAACCATCGACCCGGACTGGTTCGATACGATGCGTGTCAGCAAGCTGCCTTCGTTTGACGGTGAGTTTGGCAGGAACCACACAACCTTTGCCGGGGTTCGGCAAACTCATTTAGGAATGGCCGCCTCAACGCCGACACGTCTTGGGGACTTGAAGACGACGTTCGAGTTCGAGCTATTCGGTGTGGGAGACGATGACGGGCAGACCACATTTCGGCTGAAGCATGCATACGGCGAGCTCGGTCGTTTCGGCGCCGGACAAACATGGAGCCTCTTCATGGACCCCGATGTTTTTCCTGGTTCGATCGAATACTGGGGCCCCACCGGAATGGTTTACTACACCAACGTGCAGTTTCGATGGATGCCGATCAAGGGCGACACCAGCCTCTCGCTTGCACTCGAACAGCCTGGCGCGAGCGGCGACGGGGGCAGGTTCGCAGACCGCATCGAATTGCAGAATGTCCAGGGACGATTCCCTCTGCCCGACTTCACCGGCGCGTTCACCTGGGAACGCGGCTGGGGCTACGCGCGGATTGCGGGAGCGCTGCGACGGATGAACTGGGACGATACCCTTAACGACGCGTTCGACCTCAGCGGCAGCGCGACCGGATGGGGCGTGAATTTGAGTTCCAACATCAACATCGGTGAGGATGAAAAGAACGTTCTACGATTGCAGTTTGTGGCGGGGAAAGGCATCGAGAATTACATGAATGACGCGCCGGTCGACGTCGCTCTGGCGTTGAATCCGGGGAATTCAGCCCGGCCGATCCAGGGTGAGCCGCTCCCCATCGTGGGAGTGGTCGCGTTCCTCGATCACCAGTGGAGCGAGAAATGGAGCAGTACGTTGGGCTACTCGAGAACCGATATCGATAACACCTCCGGTCAGACGCCCGACGCCTTTAAATCGGGCCAATACGCTCTCGCAAATCTGCTCTACTATCCCGCAACGAACGTCCTCGTGGGCGGTGAGTTTCAGTGGGGCCGGCGCGGTAACTTCTCGGACGGTTTTCAGTCCGATGGTGTCAAACTGCAGTTTTCTTTCAAATACAACTTTTCATTCAAAGTGGGAGGTTAACCATGATCGTGGGGCGGCATTCATCCGGAGCGCGTTCGAGGTTTGTTATCATCTACGCCCTATGACGAAACGGCATTTCTATAAGAAGTATTCCATTGCGGCTATTCCTCTGTGCGGCGCGCTTGTGGCGTTTGCCTTCGGGTCATTCGCGCGCGCAGCCGGACAGAGCCCCGCAACTGCGTCTGGCAGCGTATGGGATGGCGTATTCACCGCGGACCAGGCGGCGCGTGGATGGCGTGAATTTCAGGAGCACTGTTCCTCCTGTCACGGCGCTGAACTGCAGGGGAGTGCCGAGGCCAAAGCTCTAAAAGGAGACCGCTTCTGGGCCGACTGGAAGGAATCCACCGTTGACTACCTGTTCGAGCGGATCTCCAAAAGCATGCCATTCTCCGAGGATGGATCGCTTGCCGGTACGCTGACGCAGCAAACCTATATCGATATCGTCGCCCACATCCTCAGCGTCAATGAATTCCCTGCCGGGCCGAAAGAACTGACGAAGGATTCGAGTGTGGGGGTCCAGATCATCCGGAAAGAGGGCCCCGGAGAGTTGCCATCGGGAACCCTGGTCCGTGTTGTCGGCTGCCTCACGAAAGCCACCGACGGAAGCTGGCGACTGATCAAGGCGGCTGCACCCGTTCGTAACCGACCGGGAACCACTGCATCGAGTGCCGCGTCATCGACTGGAGCCCCGAATCGCGAGTACGTCTTAAAGTTCGCCCTCACCCCGCTGGATAAGTTCGTCGGTCATCGCCTTGCGGCGACCGGTCTCCTTATTGGCGAGGGCGGCAAGGACGGAATCAACCTCAGTTCCACGACGTCGCTATCCGCGACCTGCGAGTAGTCGCAGGCTGCTGCGAACTACCACCGCGTGTCGACAGGCTTCGCGGGATCGGCCGTGATGTTCAGAATCGCGCAATGATGATAAGAATGACCGCCATCGACGGCAATGCCCGGATGATCAGCCATAAATTGAATCACCTGTAGCACGCAGTTCTGACAGTTGATGTTCGGGATCGGAATCTGCGCTTCCCAGTTCTGAGCGGGCCGTTCGGTATGCGCGAAAATTCCATCGAGCAATACGGGCGCCGCCGTCGGATTCTGAATGACCGCCGACTGCGACCTCATGCCACGCGCCGTTTGAGCCGTCGTCACTTCCGGATCAGGCGGCAGCTGTTTCGCTGTTCG
>DASTBJ010000272.1:0-8166 GCA_035712125.1 Terriglobia bacterium | reverse complement strand
GGCGATTCAGCGCATACGAACTGGCCGGGGGGTGAAGGTAGAATTCGAATCCAGAATTCTTGAATTTGAAACCCCCGAATTCTTCCTCCACTACCAGTGGAGGCCTCTTGCGCTCACGCTTCGGGAGGAACCGCATGAAGCCATGACCGTGATGCCAGGTGGGTGTGTATTGAACCAACTCACCAGGCAGGTTACCGATAGCGCCGAACAGGGTGATCCAGGTGAGCAGCTCCGTATTGCCGGTTTCGTCGAGCTGTGCCGTTGTCATGTTCAACAGCGATTCAGTACGTCCCGCCTCCAGTTCGCCGACCAACCAACGGTCGAACTCAAACTCCGGGGTCGGATACTTCCAGGTTCCGGGGTAATGCGACATGCCTCCACTGGCAAGAATACAGACGCGCTCGTTCCGCCCTTTAATAATGTCGGCGATCGCAGCGCCCAGAGCCAGGCACCGCCTGGGGCTGGGGAGTGGTGGCAGGTAAACATTTGTGAAAAACGGAATAACGGGGATCCGACGCTTTTCGATGATGTAGTGAAAGGGTGTCACGAACGTGTGACCAAGTTCGGCGTCTTCGGAGTACGCCATGTCAAAATCGCGGTCGACAAGCTTGTTGAGGAAGTCTTCCGCCATCTCGCGATGGATGGGATGTTTAAACTCCTTCCCGCCAAACCGGGCAACGGCCGTGTTCCCGGCCACGATGCCGAATGTTGGGTAACAGGTCAACGAGAACGTTTCCAGATGGTCGCTTCCCAGGAAGACAATTACGTCCGGCCTGGTTTCATCCAGGATGGCTCCGAGCTCACGCATTGCGGCAATGCTGGCATCAAGTTGCTCAGGATTCTCATCCGGCGGCCGCGTAATCAACTGCGGCGCATGCGCAGTCACAAACGCAGCAACGATTTCACCCATTATTTAGCTCCTTTTCGTCTTCGACGTACCGCACCCCGAGCTCGAGGAGTTTTGCCTTGAGTCCGTACATATTTACTCCGAGCTCCTTATTTCGAAGCCGTTCGCGAGATTTTTGTTCCTTGGCGATTCGCTCGGTGCTGAGTTGCGCAACTTCGGCTGCTTCGACCCGTGGCACAACAACAACCCCGTCCATATCGGCAACGATGACGTCGCCTGGATTGACGATCGCGCCTGCACACTGAATCGGAACATTGACGTGCCCCGGAGTTGCCTTGACAGTGCCTTGTCCGGAAATCGCCTTCGACCAAATCGGAAAATTCATTGCCGTGAGATCGGTGACGTCACGGACTCCCGCTTCAATGATGAGTCCTACGACCCCATTTGCCTGGCAGGACACACCCAGCAGATCGCCAAACATTCCGTCCGTGGATTCAGATGTTGTGGTGACGACAAGGATGTCGCCCGGTTGGACGAATTCAAGAGCTGCATGAATCATGATGTTGTCGCCGGGATGGCAAGACACGGTGATCGCGCTGCCTGCAGCGCGCGCCGATGCGTAAATCGGCCGCATGTAGGGCTTCATCAGCCCGGTCCGCCCCTGCGCTTCGTGAACGGTCGCGACCCCGTGTTCTCCAAGCGTGGCAATCACTTTCGGATCTGCTCTCTGAATCTTCTTTACGACAGTCGGTCTCATCAAGGCTCCTGATTGAAACTAGCGAGTGAAGCTCGAATTTATGCTAATTAAGTCTGTCAGGCCACTTACTTCAGACTCTTTTCCAGCCGGTCGAGTGTACGCATCGCAGGCAGGACCTGGGCGACGCTGGCATTGGGCTCGCGCTTTTCCAGGATTGCGGCGATGAATTCGCGATCCTGAAGCTCTATGCCATCCATAGAGACATCGACCCTGGAGACATCCACCGGTTTGTCACTGCCATCGATCAGTTCGTCGTACCGGGCGATGTAGGTCCCGTTATCGCAGATATATCGGAAAAATGTTCCGAGCGGTCCTTCATTATTAAAGGAAAGGGCGAGCGTGCAGACGGCGCCGGAGGGAACCTTCATGCCAATGCTCATATCCATGGCGATGCCCAACTGGGGATGAATGGGCCCCTGAAACGCATGGACGTCCGAGGCAACTTCGCCGGTCTGATATTGAAATTGATCGACCGTGTGACAGGCGTGATGCCAGAGCAGATGATCGGTCCAGCTGCGGGGCTTTCCTTCGGCGTTCATGTTGGTCCGGCGGAAGAAAAATGTCTGAACGACCAGGTGCTGGAGCTTCAGTTCTCCTTTTTCGATCCGTTTATGGATCCACTGATGGCTGGGATTGAAGCGACGCGTATGGCCGGCCATTGCGGTGACCCCGGTCTCCTTCTGGACGGCCAGGATTTTTTCGGAGTCGGCAAGGGTGTCAGCGATCGGAATTTCAATCTGCACGTGCTTACCGGCACGCATCACCTGGATTGCCTGGGCGGCGTGGATCTGCGTCGGCGATGTGATGATGGCCGCGTCCACTCCGGGTTGTTTAAGCGCATCGTCCAGATTGGTCGTCATGTGCGGAATGTTGTACTTCTTCGCGACCGCCTCCGTCGTTTCCGGCACCCTCCCCACAATGGAAACCACTTCCGCGCCCTTGATGCGCGCTATTCCATCCAGATGTTTCTTCGCAAATGCGCCCGTCCCAACCATTACCAGTTTCATATGCGTGCTCTCCCGCAAGTATTCGTAAACCGACAAATGTACCAGATTTCCCCGGAGTTCCGGTGAGGGAGGTTGACGAAACTCAGTCGTCTTTGCGGGTCATGTGCTCGTAGGTGCGGGACATGACCTGGCTGACGGGGATTCCTTCCTCAATATCCTTGACTAGCAACGCTTCGCGGGCGACAAGTTGCTCCGCCTGATCGAGGATGGCTTCGAGGTTTTCCTGCTTGAGGAATACGACACCGCTGCCGTCGGCGATGACCCAGTCGGCGGGACGCACGACGATCGAATCGACTGTGACGGGAGTATTGAAGCTGGTTTCGATAACGCGTCCGCGCGCGGTTGCAGGAATGACACCACGGGCGAAGACAGTGAATCCGAGTTCTCTGCTTTCATCGATATCGCGGCACAGTCCATCCACGATGACCCCGGCAATACCCTTCACAAGAGCAGCCTTCGACAGGATGCCGCCCCAGCCCGCGCAATCGATCCTCGAGTGATGCTCGACGACGAGAATGTTGCCGGGCACCGCGGCCTCAATTGCGGCCGTACAGAGATGACGCTCGGCGAGTCTCCCGTTTGCAGACTCCAGCTTCACGGTCAGCACCGGGCCCGCGAGTTTCCTGTCCGTGGAAAGGCGGGTCAAACCTGTTGCGACTCCGGTCAGTCCCAGTTTGTCCAGCGCATCGGAAACCACGCATGAATCCAATCGAGCCAGGCGTGCACGGAGATCGGCCATGATCGGAAATTAGAACACGATTGAATGGAAGCCGAGAGGACAACTTTGTCGGTCTCCAGAGATCCGGGAGTACGTAATTGTGGGGAACCGACAAAGCGTGGGCTGGCCCTGTCGCGAATCGCTGCAAACTGCGGCACCAGTATGGATGGGGCATACGATACCAATTGTCTGAAGTTTCGTGACAGCCAACGGACTTCGACACACTCCGCAAAAAGCACCTCGAGATCTCCTACAACTTTGTACTGCCTTCTGCGGAGGCCGACAGGACTGTGGCTAACGGCAAACGTGATTCACGGCCGCGGCTGATTCCGCTCCTCCTTCAACCGCTTTGTTGTCATCGACATTGCACTCAATCGTGTGCGTTCACGACAAACGGTACGCGCCTTGCATTGGAGAGTCGGCAATGGAGGGGACCTTGAAAGCAATTACGACGACAGTCTGTCTTCTTGCTGCGGGGCTTTTCAGTTCGGCAGCGCTCGCGCAGCAGCAATCACCACAACCCTCGGCTGTTGCTGCGTCCACGGCTCGACCACCTCAACAGGCTCAACCGATGCTCACGCATGTGAACAGACATCTCCCGGCGTGGCTTCGCTTCAGCGGTGAATACCGGATGCGACTCGAAGGCGTTGATGGGGCCGGATTCAAACCAGACTCGAGTGACGCCTTCCTTCTCAGCCGTGTGCGAATCAACATGCGCGTGAGTCCGACCTACTGGATGCGTTTTCAGGTTCAGGGTCAGGACGCACAGTCCTTCTGGCGAAATCAGAAACCCGATGCGCCGCCTTACGAAGACACCATGGACCTTCGTCAGGCCTATGTCGAATTTGGAAAGGCGGAAGCTCCGACACTGCTGCTTCGCGTGGGTCGCCAGGAGCTTTTTTTCGGCGAGCAGCGCCTCATCGGACATCTGAACTGGACGAATACCGCGCGGTCATTTGATGCCGCGCGATTGACCGTTCAAAAAGGCAATTACAAAGTCGATTTCTTCGCGGCTTCGGTTGTGAACCTCCAGGAAGGCTCCGCCAACAAGCGTGCCGACGGCAACAACATTCATGGCGCATACGGCTCGATTGCCAAACTTGTGCCGAATGCGACGATCGAGCCTTACGCGTTCTGGCGCCTCGCGCGCGGCACGCGAACCGAGGCGGGGAACGCCGCAAACACCGATCGTAAGGTCTACGGCGGTCGATTTGTTGGGAAACTTCCCGCGAACTTTGATTACAACATTGAAGCGGTCGGTCAAATGGGCTCCGTCGGGACCGATGACGTTCGCGCGTCGGCTTCTCATGTTGCGCTCGGGTACACGCTTGCATCGGTCAAGAACAAACCCCGCATCGTCCTCGAATACAACTACGCTTCAGGCGACGAAACACCAGGCGATGCCATCCAGGAGACATTCGACCAGCTGTATCCCACCGGACACGACAAGCTGGGTCTTGCCGACCAGGTTGGCTGGAAAAATATTCACGACCTGCGGACGGGCGTCGAGTACAAGCCCACACCAAAGCTGGCCACAGCGTTGTTCTATCACTCCTGGTGGTTGGCGAGTGAGAAAGACGCGCTGTACAACGCTGCCGGCAACGCGATCGTCCGAGTTCCTGCAGGCACCGCCGGCCGTCACGTCGGACACGAAGCCAGCATACAGATGACTTACTCGGTGAACGCGACGACATCCATCGGAGCGGGGTACGCCAACATCTTCCCCGGGACGTTTCTGAAGAACGCGACACCGGGCAAGCAGTATCGAACGCCTTACCTGATGCTTACACACTCGTTCTAAAACTGGAGGTTCAAGGGTATATGAAGCAGTCTCGAAGAAGATTCCTCAAGACAACTGCAGCCACCGCAGCAGCCGGTATTCTTGCCGGCGTTCCCGAAGGTTGGGCGGGCGGCGTCTACGCCGACGACTCTCCGGAGACTCCCAATATACGATTCGGCATCATCGCGCTCACGGATTGTTCGTCGATCGTCATGGCGCACGAACTGGGTCACTTCAAGAAGTTCGGGATCAATTCG
This sequence comes from Terriglobia bacterium, assembly GCA_035712125.1. Lineage (GTDB taxonomy): Bacteria > Acidobacteriota > Terriglobia > 20CM-2-55-15 > 20CM-2-55-15 > DASTBJ01. The sequence continues at coordinate 2,800 of DASTBJ010000272.1, read as the reverse complement.
ACAATCTCAAAAGAGGCGTCCTGGGCAGTCATTCGCGACAAGCTTACGCTTGGTGAGAATCAGGCGACCCATATGCTGATCGGTATGCCCTTCGCCTCAACCATGGGGCTTGCCGGATCTCCCGTGAAGCCAATGGTGATTCCGTGGGTTCTCAATCGAAACGGTCAGGCGATTACACTCAACAACAAGCTCAAGGCCGCCGGTGTAAAAAAAGCAGCGGACATCAAGCCTCTCGCCGAAAAGGCAAAGGCCGCCGGTGATCCGTTAACGTTCGCGATGACCTTCCCGCCCGGCACGCACGCGATGTGGATACGTTACTGGCTCGCATCCGGCGGCATTAATCCCGACAAGGATGTCTCGCTCATCACGATTCCACCGGCACAGATGGTTGCCAACATGAAGGTCGACAAGATGGACGGATTCTGCGTCGGCGAACCCTGGAACTATCGGGCCATCGACGACAAGATCGGCTACACGGTCATCACAACGCAGCAAATGTGGAAAGACCATCCCGAAAAAGTCTGTGCCTTCACCGAAGAGTTTGCGACAAAGAATCCCAAGACAGTTAAAGCCATCTTGAAGGCGTTGCACCTTTCCAGCCAGTACCTGGACAAGATGGAGAACCGCACCAGTGCCGCGAAGGTGGTTTCCCAGGCGACGTACATCAACTGCCCACCCGAGATCATCCTTGCGCGACTCCAGGGCAAGTACGACTACGGTGACGGACGTGTCGAACAGGACCCCAACTACATGATCTTCAATGATCGCGATTGCAACTACCCGCTGAAGAGTTATGGGCACTGGTGGCTCTCTCAGTTCCGCCGGTGGGGCATGGTGAAGGAAACGCCGGACTACGCGGGAATCTCGAAGAAAGTCATCCGGCAGGACATTTACCTCGAAGCCATGAAAGACATGGGCGTCACTCCCAAAGCGAAGGATATGGAACCCATTAAGTTCTTCGACGGTACTTTCGACCCCAATCAGGCCGAGAAGTACGCGTTGTCGTTTGCCGTCCACAGCAGGGTTTAAAGGAGCAAAGAATGGGTGACCGTATCGTCCGCTTTCTGCTCCCCGTCGTGGGAGTCGCGTTTCTGCTGTTCATCTGGGCTGCTCTCAGTGCCAATGTGCCGGACCTGCCTTCTCCCATGAAGACATGGGAGGAGAGCAAGGTCTACATTCTTCAACCGCTGGAAAAGCGCGGGGAGATGGACCAGGGAATTGTCCGTCTCGCCGCGTACAGCCTCTTCCGTGTCGCAAAGGGATTCCTTCTCGGCATCGCGATCGCGACGCCACTGGGTTTCGTTCTCGGGCTGTCCAAAGTGTTCAATCGGATGTTCGATCCGGTCATTCAGGTTCTTCGCCCGATATCGCCGCTGGCCTGGCTTCCTCTGGGTCTGATCATTTTTCAGAAGTCGGAACCCGCGGCGCTCTTCACTATCGCCCTCTGTTCCATGTGGCCCACCGTGCTCAATACCATCGCGGGCGTTCGCACGATTCCGCAGGAATACCGAAACGTTGCGAAGGTTCTTCGGCTGTCGAGAGTCCAGACGTTTACCAAGGTATTGCTGCCGGCGACTCTGCCGCACGTTTTCACGGGGTATCGCCTCAGTCTTGGAATCGCCTGGCTGGTCATTGTCGCCAGCGAAATGCTTACGGGAACGCCTGGAGTCGGAGGATTTCTGTGGCAGGAGTACAACAGCCTGATCTACGCGCACATTCTGCTCTGCATTCTCACGATCGGTGTTGTGGGATTCCTTCTCGACCGGATGATGGGTTTTGTAGAGATGCGGCTGCGATCAATCTAGGCGAGCGAGGAACAGACGATTAAAGGGGAGTGTTCATTGGCATTCGTTGAAGTGCGAAACGTTTCGAAGTCCTTTGCTTCGGCAGGAAAGGTGCGCGAGGTCTTGAGCGGTGTGCACCTGACTGTCGAAGAAGGAGAGTTTGTTTCCATCGTGGGTTCTACGGGCTCCGGTAAATCGACGCTGATGGCGATCCTGGCCGGACTGCAGATACCGGACTCAGGCACTGTAACCGTAGGTGGGAAGACCGTTCGTGGCATCCATCCCGACGCGGCCGTCGTCTTCCAAAACTATTCGCTGCTGCCGTGGTTCTCGGCGCTGGAGAATGTGCGGCTCGCGATCCAGGCTGCATTTCCGGACTGGCCCCGGACCCGACAGGTCGATCAGGCGAAGCGTTACCTCGAGACGGTTGGACTCGGCAAAGCGTTACAGAAGCGGCCCGGTCAGCTTTCCGGTGGTATGCGGCAGCGGGTGGCCATCGCCAGAGCCTTCGCGACCGAGCCCCGCCTGCTCTTCCTGGACGAGCCGTTCAGCGCGCTCGACGCGCTGACTCGATCCAACCTTCAGCAGGTCCTTGTGAAGATGTGTTCGGAATCCGGAAAGTCCGCAACGGCGGTCATGATCACGAACAACCTCGATGAGGCCCTTCTCTTGTCCGACCAGATTGTTCCCATGACAAAGGGGCCGCGATCGAAACTGGGGACGCCGATTCCTGTGAAATTGCCGCGTCCCCGGACCGACGCACAATTGCTTCACGATCCACTGGCTGTCCGCATCCGAGCGCAGGTCGTGGAGCGACTTGCCGAGTTCGTTCATGAGGGTCAGCGAGAAGCACGCAAGAGTGTGGAGGTCCCGAAGGTCGCTCAATCCAAAGCCATTGAGGAGCAGCTATGAGCCGGGTATCCCTGGAAATCACCCATCTCACGAAAATTTTCGATACACCAACCGGTCCGTATACGGCAGTGAAGGACGTTGCCGCGAAGCTGATGGAAGGTGAA
>DASTBJ010000271.1:0-9929 GCA_035712125.1 Terriglobia bacterium | reverse complement strand
ATCCAGCATCGTCGGCGAACGGAAGGGCCACAACCTTGCCTTCCTTATGAGTTTGCCCATCTCCGCGACGCAGTACACGACTGCAAAGCTCCTCGCAGCGCTCGGAATGTTCCTGATTCCGTGGCTGACGCTGGTCGCTGGCGCTTTATGGCTGATCCTCGGCAGCCGCGATCTGCCGGATGGACTCATTCCGGTAACGCTCGTCCTGGTAACGCTGCCGCTGGTCGGATTTTGCGTGATGACGTGTGTTGCGCTGGTCAGCGAATCGGAGGGATGGGCCGTTGCATCAACCGTCGCCGTTAATGTTAGCTACAGCTTCTGCTGGACTGTGGTTGCGAGCAATACCGCACTCCGGTCTGGTTTTCAAAGCGCTACACCTGTCTGGAATACAACGGTTCTGACAGCTCTTGGATCCGAATTCGCGGTAATCGCGGGGCTTTTGGCGATTACTCTTTACCTGCAATCCAGAAAGAAGGATTTCCTATAGAGGTCTGTCAGCTCATTCCCAGCTAGTCGACCTCTGCCATACCCGGGAAAGGAATGCCATGCGATACGTGTGTTTCGTTACAGTCATGATGTGGGTTCTGCTTGTGGGGGTCTCGTCCGCGCAGGACGGAGCCGCTATTTACAAAGAACGCTGCGCGTCGTGCCACGACATGCCGGAGGGTCGCACGCCGGCACTGAGCGCCATCAAAGCGATGAGTGGAGAAGCCATATACGTTGCCTTGACCAGTGGCGCCATGAAGACACAGGCTCAGGGCCTCTCCACCGCGCAGATCTTCATGCTGCTCGGCCATATCGCTCCGACAGGAGGGGCAAGCGAAGCGCCCTCACTGACACCTACGTGCAAAGGTACTGCGCCGTTCGGGCCATCGGCCTTTAAGACAGCCATGAGCGCGGCTCGATGGAATGGATGGAGCACTGCCGTCACGAACACCCGATTTCAGGACACCGGAGACGCAGGGCTGATCGCCTCGAACGTTTCCAGATTGAAGATCCGCTGGGCGTTCAATCTCGGAAATATAACCATGACCCGATCCCAACCGACCATCGCCGGCGGACGTGTGTTTATCGGATCGCTGACCGGTGTGGTTTACGCCCTCGATGCGAATTCCGGGTGCACGCATTGGGCATACAAGGCGGTCGCAGCAATTCGTTCGGGCGTAACCATGGGCAGCGCCAACGGAACCCCCGCAGTTTTTTTCGGGGATTCCAGTGCGACGGTTCACGCTCTAAACGCGGAGACAGGAGCGCTGATCTGGAAGAATCGGCCTGTTGATCATTTCACGACGGTCGCGACGGCAGCGCCGCAGGTCCACAACGGCGTGGTCTATCAACCGTTCTCATCGTTCGAAGAGGCGCTCGCGGGTGATCCTTCCTACGAGTGCTGCTCGTTTCGAGGAAGCGTGGTGGCCCTCGATGCGGCAACAGGGAAAAAGATCTGGCAAACCTTCACCATTTCTGACGTGGCCAAAGCTACGCGAAAGACCGGAAACCATCAGGAGTACGGACCGTCGGGCGCCGGTATCTGGTCCACACCGACGATCGACGAAAAGCTGAATGCATTGTACGTCTCCACCGGTGATAACTATTCGGATCCGGCGACGACGACCAGCGATGCGATTCTCGCGATAAATCTCAAGACGGGAGCGCTGCTCTGGTCACGCCAGTTTACACAAAACGATGCATATAACGTTGGCTGTACCACCCCCTCCAAGGTCAACTGCCCGAAACCGGAGGGTCCGGACTTCGACTTTGGGCAGCCGCCCATCCTTGTCGATCTTGGCGGAGGAAAGAGGGCGCTCGTAATTGCCCAGAAATCGGGGATGGTCCATGCGATAGACCCCGACAATAAAGGTGCCGTCTTATGGCAGAAGCGCGCTTCTAAGGGTGGCTACCTGGGCGGTAGCCAGTGGGGGTCTGCGGCTGACTCACGGAATGTCTATGTGGCGACGTCCGACCTTGCGGTTGGCGCCGTTGCCGATGCCACATCACCGCAGGGATTCCGTCTCAACGTGGATCCCAAAACAGGTGGCGGCCTGCATGCTTTAGACCTCCAAACAGGCGCCACAGTCTGGGACGCCAAGCCGTCGAACTGCCCTCCTGGGCAGACGCTGTGTTCCCCGGCCCAGTCCGCGGCCGTGACCGTTATTCCCGGAGTGGTGTTCTCCGGTTCGGTTGACGGACATCTGCGCGCATATTCGACTTCGACGGGCGAGGTGCTTTGGGATGTCGATACGGCTCGCGAGTTCGAAACGGTGAACGGCAAGCCCGCGCGTGGAGGATCCATCGATGTCGCTGGACCTGCAATCGTCAACGGAATGGTGTTTGTAAATTCCGGCTACGGTCAGTGGGGCGGAATGCCGGGGAACGTGCTGCTCGTGTTTTCGGTGGATGGAAAGTGATGCACCGACCCGTCAGGATCGTTCAATCTCTACTCGCGCATCGTTGTAGCATGCTCCGCCGCCGATTGAATCGACATGATCGGGTGCGAGGGCGTTGGCCGTGAAGGAATTCTTTGTGCTTCGGCGCCACAGGCCTTTCGGCATTGACGCAACGCCTTCAGGAACCTCGTCCGATACGGCCAGTATTGCTACTACGGAACCGAAAGAATTGCGGACGCGAACTTCGTCTCCGTGACGCAGGCCACGACGCGCAGCTTCGGCAGTAGCGAGCGTGACTTTCGCGCTGCCGTTCGGCGTCAGTTCGAAAAGCTGTGAGGTGATGGCTTTGTCACTGGAGGGTGATATCAGGATCAGCGGCAGATGCGCATCGATGACCGGAGGGCGATAGACTGGCGGATTCGATCCTGCAAGATCGATGTAGCCACGTGAAGGAAACGCATCGACGAAAGAGACCGGACGGGGAACAGCGACGTAGCCGGCCTGTTTGACCTCGTCCACGTTCTTCACCGCGGCGCGTGCGACCTCTTCTTCATCAACGCGGAGTTCAGGTTCCTCGAAACCCATCGCCCGGCTCAGTTCCGTAAACACCCAGTGATTCGACTTTGCCTCGCCCGTTTCCTTTACGACGGGATCGCTCCACTGCAGCGCATAACCGCTGTAGCTTCGGCTGAGTTCCTTATGCTCGAGGAATGTGGTTGCGGGAAGAACGATATCCGCGTAGTCACAGGTGTCCGTCCACACCTGCTCGTGGACTACTGTGAACAGCGACTCCCTTGAAAGCGCGCGTATCACGCGTTCCTGATTCGGCGCCGTCGCGACGGGATTCGCGTTGTAGACGAAAAGCGCTTGGATTTCAGGATTACGCGTCTCTTCCAGAGCCATACCCAGTTGGCTCATGTTAATCACGCGTGGAGAACGTGTTCGCAGGTGAGGGGCTGCTGCGCGCGATCGATCGATACCATATCCACCCGAAGTAGAGATCAGGATCCCGCTTCCGCGGCGGCCAAAACGGCCCATCACGGCACGCAATGAAAGCACGGCCCGAACCGAGTCTGTTCCGTTACGGTTGCGCTCGAGTCCCCAGCCTACGCGAAAGAAGGGTGATTTCGCTTTTCCGAGCGCACGCGGTAATGCGCGAATCGATGCTTCGGAGACGCCGGACCATTCGGCAGCCTGCTGCGGTGTGCATGTCGCCGGCAACAGCGAATCGAAGCCGCGCGTCCATTGTTCAACGAAATCGCGATCGATCAGGCCTTCCTCATGCGCGACACGGATCATGGCCATGGCAACCAGAACATCCGTACCTGGAAGGTTGCGAATGTGAAGGTCCGCGTCGCGAGCCAGAGGCGTCAGCCGGGGATCGACGACAGCCAGGAACGCACCTTTTGCCTTCGCTTCGCGCACCCAGGGGACCAGGTGAATGCCGGAGGCGGATGGATTGACACCCCAGAGGACGATTGCGTCTGACTCGCGAACGTCCATGGGATCGCATCCCGGCAGGTTGCCGAAGACTGTCGACCACGCCGCGCCGGTATTGGCCGCGCAGTACGTCTTGCTGATCTGGCTGGCGCCCAGCCGATTCCAGAACCGTTCGTCCATACCGCCGGAGGTGATAAGACCGTTGGAGCCGTCGTAGTGAAAGGGGAGGATGGATTCGGGGCCAATGGTCTGGCTCAGCCGGATAAACTTCTCGGAGATGCGATGGAAGGCTTCGTCCCACGAAATTCTCTCGAATGTTGCCGAACTCTTCCCGCCGACGCGCCTCATCGGATGCGCGATGCGCTCGGCAGAATTCTGTCGCTCGGGAAACCGTCGAACCTTCGAGCAAATATACCCGTCGGTGTATTCGGACCTTCGAGAGCCATCAATCTTTACAACCCGCCCGTTATCGACCGTGACGTCGAGCGCACATCGATCGGGACAATCGAGCGGGCACACGGAAGGCAGAACCTGCATGAAGGAAATATACGCTACTTCACACCCCAGATCCTTCCTTGCGTGCCAGTAGGACTGCGGATGTCACGATGACTGCCGTAAGCGACCCAATAATCATCAAACCGAATGCCAACTCCGTCAGACCCGTCATACGCCCTCCTTCGTGAACGATCGGTGTTGGTATTGCATTTGAAGGGCCGAGGCCTAAAGGCCGTGAGATCAGTACATGTCTGGAATCGATATGGACTCGACGTCCGGAAAGGCGCGATCGCGGCCTTTCCGGAGTGACACTCTGTCGAATCAGTCGCCGGAGAAAACGAAGTAGTAGACGAGGCTGCTAAGAAGAATCAGAACACCAATTCCGATAAAGAAGGCGAGGGAGGGTTCCCACAGAAGTCCTGCAAGTTCGGTGGGGCCCACCCAGTAAAGAACGGTGCCGAGCACAGCGACCATACAAATGACGGCGGTCCATTCAACGATCTGCAAGGGGCGGGTAGCTCTGTTCACGGCATCCCGGCGGGCTCTCATTTCCGCCCGCCACCAGACCAGGCCGGCGGAAGGTACGCGTGCCATTTGGAGTCGGTCTGCTCTGTCGTTTGTGAGGGCAACAGCCACCTTCACCACGTCAGCACAGACCGCGCAAGCGGCAGCATGTGCTTGAAGTTCGTCAGTTGTTCCCTCAGGCCAGCGGCCGCAAGTTACGGCTTCAACGATTTCAAACTCTCGTTCGCATTCCATGGCACTCATTGCAGGGTCCTTTCACCGCGAAGAAGATTGGCGAGTTTCCGTCGCGCTCGAAACAGCAGAAGCTTCACGCTGTTGGTCTTCAGCCCGAGAGCCCTGGCGATTTCCTCGTGGCTGGCACCCTCAGCATAAGCAAGCCAGAGAGCATCGCGCTGGCGTGGTTTCAGCCGGGACATCGCGCGATTCAGGTCGGTGCGCCGCTCGGTTTGCTCGATGTCCGCCGACGGTGTTGCAGGGTGGCCGGGCTCGCGTTCGTCAGGCAGGGAAGAGTGCGGGATCTGTGCCCGGTACGTATCGTGAGCGAGGTTTGCAGCGATTCGATAGAGGTAATTCTTACGATGCGCCTCGTTTTCGAAAACGTTGGGAGTCCGCAGGAATCGATAGTACGTCTCCTGGAGAAGATCATCGGCCAGTTGGGAATCTCCGGTCCGGCGCCACAGAAAGACCCAGAGGGGGCGCGCGGTGCGCTCGTACATCCCGGAGAATGTGTCCTGATCCATCTGAAGCGTCTCGTCGGACTCAAGGGCTTTAGCCTGCAGCCGGTCAAGTTCGGAGTAAGTGAGTTCACGCATAGGTTTGCGTCATGTCTATATCGGGGGTTCAACGCTGGATGGCTGTCGCCGAACCGGTTGTTCGAGCAGTCCGAGTTTTGCGGAAATCATATACGACGTAGCGGCACCCACGATGAAACTTATTCCCAATCCAATCGCGAGAACGCTGAGGATATGGATGCCACTGACATCGTCCGGAGTTAGTTGTGGGTCGCCTTTTACAAGCTGAAGGGCGATTCCCCCCAGTGCGAGGACCAGTCCGACCTGGACAGACCAGATAATCCTGCCCGCGGGAACGCTTGGCCGAGGGCCGAAGTCGACCGGCATCGAAGAGGATTCGAAAAACCGTTTCCCTGCGGGCGACTGAAGGTAGGCGAGCAGTTGTTCGTTATTGGTCAGCCGATCCATCAGTTTGGAGTGCGCTTCAGACTGCGCCCGCCATACGCGGAGCCATCGGCGATGATCCGAGACATTCCGTACGATCCACATCACCACCATGACAGCCATCAGAAGCAGGGACATCGGGAATATCACATCGAGAATGTTCTCAACGGCGCTGTCTCGCCGCCGAAACGAATTCTCGAGCTCGTTTCTGAGATCCTGCAGTTCATTGCTGCTGTTGCCCACAAAGTAATCCGGATCACGCAGGACCTCCGGATGGCGCTGGAGGAAGGTTCGCAGGTCAGGGTACGGCGCCAGATAGCTGTCGTTACTCAGCAGGGAATGATCCATTCGAAGGACCTCGCCGAGTTTTGGCGGATACTGCGACACGATGGCGTGGAGTTCCCCACGGGTCTTGTCGATGCCCTGCGGTTCACCCTCAACCATCACGACCTTTTGTCCGAAGGCCTCAACTGACGTCAGCAGGATCACAAAAGTGATGGGAAGTAATGATTTCCGGACCGTTGCCTTCATTCTGTCTTTCCTCGAACACTTACTACGGCCGGAGGCGAGGAAGGTTATCAGCGAAGTCATTTATGGGTGTTACCATCCGAAGCCGAGGCAGATGATGGATCTTTTCGAGAAAACAACCCGCCCCACGATCGTGTTCACAGACGGTGCAGCCAAGGGTAATCCCGGTCCCGGAGGCTGGGGAGCCATAGTCGTGACCGCAGCGGGGCGTGTGCGGGAGCTTGGCGGTGGGTCGCGCCATACGACGAATAATCGGATGGAACTGACCGCGCCGATCCAGGCGCTGTCGCATCTGGAGACTCTGCCCGGCCGGGTGGACGTGTACACCGACTCTACCTATGTTATCCGCGGCATCCAGGAGTGGATTCCGAATTGGCGTCGCCGGGGGTGGCGGACGATGGAGGGCAAGGATGTCCTCAACCGAGAACTTTGGGAGCACCTCTGGGATCTTGTCCAGCGGCGCGGGGGCGGCATGGAATGGCATTACGTGCGAGGGCACATGGGCATTCCGGGGAACGAACGCGTCGATGAGATCGCCAATGCCTACGCGCTGGAAGACGATCCGGGATTGTATGAGGGCCCCTTGTCGGAATATCCGGTTCGTGTGCTCGACATTCCGGAGGATACCCGTCTCCCGGTGGCCGGAAGTTCGTCAGGCTCGGCAGGCAAGAACGCGAAGCCGTATTCCTACCTCAGCGTTGTCGACGGTGTCGCTCAGCGGCACGCCACGTGGGCGGAGTGCGAGCAGCGAGTGAAGGGAAGATCCGGAGCGCGCTTTAAGAAGGCGATCAGCCCGGAGGATGAGGCGGCGATTTTAAAGGGTTGGGGCGTACGCTTGTAAAAGGATACCGGGAAGAACTTTTTTCAAAAGTTCTTTAAGACCTGGATTTTCTTATTTCACATCCGCGAAATCGTCGACGGTTTTGTGTTCTCCCTTCGGGATAATCGGGAACAGCTCGCCCTGTGTATAAAAGCCCGCGGACAACAATTGGATCGTGATTGGCTTATCAGTCACGTTTTCCCAATACCAACCATGAATCCCGCTGAACGGTGCGGTAAAGCTGCCGTTCCCGCTCTCGACCCCCACCTTGTCGTCTTTGGCGTAGCTTTGATACGTCCCTGACGGACCGGCATTAGGCTCCCCGTGGAACTCGTATTTAACTTTTCCCGTGCTCTGCCACGCATAGACGAGGTTCGCGCCTTTCCGGATCTGGTATTTGAATTCGACCTGCCCGCCCACAGGCAGCTCGAATTTCCGGCTGTCGACCTTGTAGGGTCTGGGCTGATCCCTGTTCCAGTCCGTTAGCACGGGTGGCGTCGAGAGCAGTCTGTTCCCGATTGGCGTAGGTTTTGCGTCCGCGAGCGCTTTGAGATCGAGGGGCGCTGCTTCGGTTCCTTCCGCGTTAAGTTTCGTCAACCCCAGCGCTCCACCAATGCCCAGTGGATCGATCCCATATTCAGCAGGCAGGACGGCAACGACGAGAATGACCCCGGCAAGCACCAGCGCAAAGATCGTTGCACCAACGAGATTCTTTCCGGACGAGACATTTTGTTCGTTCATGATCGTGTCACCCAATAGCCTGCGAGCTGGTAGCCCACAAGGACGAACCCGCCGGCCATGAGAAGAGTGTTGGTTGCAAAGGCATGCTGCAAGTACCCCGGGCGTTGCCGCCAGTAGGTGAGTGCGATCAGCACTGCCGTTAACGCGACGGCCTGGCCAATTTCGACTCCGAGATTGAAGCTCAGGATGTTCGCGACAAGGCCTTCTTGTCTCAGCGCGAGTTCCTGGAGCTTGGTGGCCAGTCCGAATCCGTGGAAGAGTCCAAAGATAAGAACTGCAAGTTTCGTGTTCGGCTGGAATCCAAGAACGCGCTTAAAGCCGTCCATGTTGTCGAACGCCTTATAGGCGACGGACAAGCCGATGATGGCATCAATGATGTACGGATTCGCGTGGATGTTGCCAAGAACTCCGGCGAGGAGGGTCACGCTGTGCCCGATGGTAAACAGCGTGACGTATTGGATAACGTCTCTCAGCCGGTAAAGAAAGAAGATCACGCCGACAAGAAACAGCAGGTGGTCGTAGCCCGTCACCATATGTTTGGCGCCGAGGTACATAAAAGGACCGATCGCCGCTCCCTTATTGGCTTCGACAAATCTGGCATCATCATCGGCGACGCCGTGAGCCCAGGACACCGCGGGAAGTAGCATCAGCGCCCACACAATCGCCAGCATCCAGGTAAACTTTTTTGTTTTGGTAAGCATCGCCGCTCATTTTACAGATAGATTGGCCGTGTTGCCCCCTGAAGTTTTCGTCAGAGGAGCGTTGCTTATCCTTGACTCGGTCAGTCATTCATTTGCCGCGGACAACGACGGAAGCAAGCGCGTGGCCGTCACAGGTGCCATGAAGGCGGCAACCCATCACACTGATAAGCTTGAGATTACGGAGCGGCTGACCCCGTACAGGGCCGGACGCAGTTTCCTATGGCCGTCACTGACCAACGGGGAATCGGACTCGTCCAATTTCAAAATTTCTGCAACGAGGTGCCTGACCCCCGATTTTTCCTGATACTCTGTCGCGCATTCCTGGCTCCGAGGTGACCTATGCAAGTGACGCGGCCGATGAACGGCGCAGAATTTATCGAATCTCTTCGCGATGGACGCGAGGTCTACATCTACGGCGAGCGTGTGAAGGATGTCACGACGCATCCGGCATTCCGCAATACCTCGCGAATGGTCGCTCGTCTGTACGATGCCCTCCACGACCCGAAGCACAAAGACAAATTGTTATTGCCGACCGATACGGGCAATGGCGGCTTCACACACGCCTACTTCAAGGCGCCGAAAACCGCGGCGGAACTGCTGGCGGGGCGTGACGCCATCGCAGAATGGGCGCGTATTGTTTACGGTTGGGTCGGACGCGCGCCTGATTACAAAGCATCGTTCCTGGCTACTCTCGGTGCGAATGCGGATTTCTATGATCCTTATCAGGAGAACGCGCGACGCTGGTACAAGTACAGCCAGGAGCGGGTCCCGTTCGTTAACCACGCCATCATTCATCCGCCCGTAGATCGCGACAAGCCGCCCAATGAAGTCGCCGATGTGTGCTGTCACGTGGAACGTGAAACCGACAAGGGCCTGATTATTTCCGGAGCAAAAGTTGTCGCGACGGGTTCTGTGCTCACCAACTACACGTTCGTGGCACACCACGGATTGATTCCCGTCCAGGACAAGAAGTTTGCGATTGTCTTCATCGTGCCATCGAACGCGAAGGGGGTGAAATTCCTCTGTCGGGCATCCTATGAAATGACGTCCACCGTCATGGGCAGTCCGTTCGACTATCCGCTGTCTAGCCGCCTGGACGAAAACGACGCAATATTCATCA
>DASTBJ010000270.1:0-8624 GCA_035712125.1 Terriglobia bacterium | reverse complement strand
CGGAGGTTCAAGCTTTCAAAAATAAGGTGGACCTTGTGATCACGCGCGCGAATGAAGCCATCAAGGCAGGCGCGACAAAAGAGACCCTCGCGATGCAGGTGAAGACCGACGACCTGGCCCCCTGGAACCTTAACGCGCAGTTCTTCTCCAATCTCTATGACGAGCTGAAAAAGTAGAGTCCAGGCCCCGATTTGGTCGCAGAGCCACTCCACGCCCCCTGAGTCAGGGGGGCGTGGAGTTCTGTACCTAGAACGTCAACCGCGCGCCGAACTGCATCACACGAGGCCCGCCCACCGTATCCGTGATCTTCGTAAAGTCATTCGGGCTGGCGGGGTCGGCCATCACGCTGTTCGGCGTGGCGAAGTTGACATTGTTGAAGACGTTGAACACGTCCCAACGAAACTCAATCGCCATCTGTTCATTGATAGGAGTCTTCTTTGCAAACCCGAGATCAAAGCGCTGCTGATGAGGTCCACGCAGCACGTTGCGTCCGAGATTGCCGAAGCCTCTGTTGTTCGGATATCCGCCCGCAAGCGAAAGCGGGTTACACAAAACGGAGGGGTTAAAGTGGCCTTCCGTGATGTCGTCAGCCTGTTCCCGAAGCTGATCTAAAGAGCCGCAGAGGCTTGGGCGACCGAACGCCAGGCGGTACAAGCCGGCTGCTCCCAACCGAGCATTCGCCGGTGTATTCGTGTAGTTGCTCGCATTACCAACGGTCGTTTCCGGCGAGAAGATCGTGAATGGAACGCCGGACTGAACCTGGTAAAACCCGGAGAGGTTCCACCCGCGAACCCATCGCGACGTACTCCCGAACGTGGGCAGTTCGTACAGGAAATTGGCGCTGAAACGATGCGTCCGGTCGAAATCCGAAGGCGCATAGTTGGCGCGCGTGTTGAACGCATCACCCTGTGACGTAAACCCGACGTTCGGCAAATCGGGCTTGCCGCCTCCGGCGGTGCTGCCGGGATCAGCCGAAGCATTATCCATCGACCTGGAGTAGGTGTAGGCCAGATCGAAGCCCATTCCACTCGCGAACCGCTTGATGACCGCAATCTGTCCGGAGTGATAGTTCGAGTACGCCGAGTTCCCCAGAAGAATTGCTTCCGGCACGTCGAACCCGAGGTAGCGGGCGCGACCTTCAAACGTAATCACAGCGCCCCCCGAGTTTGCCAGATTGTAGTCGACCATTCCGTTGAGCGCAGCATTCGGGAAGCCGAACGCCTTGCCCACGCCGCGCTCCCGGGCTGTCGCACCTGCGTTCAGAGCACCGTTGGGCGCTCCTGCAGCAACATAGGCCGCATTGAAGCGTTCAAAGATGGCATCCGGAGTGGAAGGATCGTTGAGGTCGTAGCCTTGCGTGAACGATGTCGCCTGCAACAACTTCGTTCCCTTTGAACCCACGTACCGCACTTCAATCAACAGATCCTTCGTGAGTTCGTATTGCGTGCTGAGGTTCCACTGCTGAATGTAAGGCGTGCGCAGGTTGCGGTCGACGGCGCGGAATTCAAACGTTTCAGCAATGTTGCCGACAAACGGCAAACCAGTCGCGGGATCTATGGCATTGGGCGTTCCGTCGGCGCCAAGGGTCACGTTCGTGCCGTCTCGGATTTGATAGGTGCCGCCAGTACCACCCGTTCGGACGACGCGGTTCGGCAGGTATTGATTGAATGGGAAATTCGGATCCTGTTGAGACCAGGCTGTCGTCAACGGCACCTGAGACCCCGGGAACGTAACCTCCGACTCGCGGAGGAACGGATAGTTACTGAAGATCGTGTTGATGAATGCGGCTGATGGCCGATCAAAAAAGATCCCGTAGCCGCCACGCACCACCACACGATTCGTGCTGCCCGGCGTCCAGGCAAAGCCAAAGCGCGGAGCAAAATTGTTCAGGTCCTGCCCGTTCAGCGTGTGTTTCGTGGAGGTCCTCGCCGAGGCGGCGATTGCCGTATCGATCGCGTTAAAGCCCGTATTCGTCACGTTGCTCGGAACGATGAAGCCCGCGAGCGGGTTGTCGGAATTCGTGACCAGCGACGGATCGAAGTTCCCGATGAATCCGTCTTTCTCCTCGGGCCATCCAAACCATTCCCAACGCACACCCAGCTGCAGTGTCAGATGAGGGTTCAGCTTGAAGTCGTCTGTGATGAACCAGCTGAGATCGTTCATCCTGAACCGCTTTTCGGTGATACCAAACTGGGTGTCCCCTTCCGTCGCGACACCGCGAAGCAGCTGTGTGAAGTTGTCGAATTTTTCAAACTCGGTGGCCTGCTCTTCGGGCAGTGCCGAATTGAACCGATGGGTTTTGAATTCGCCACCGAAGCGGAACACGTGCCGGCCGTGGATATAAGACATCGTGTCGCTGAAACTGTATGTCGTCTGCTCGCGGCGATTGAAGGAATCGTTCGGTCCGCCAAACGAAAACCTCTCCATCGTTGTACCGGGACGTCCCACATAGTGCCCCAGGCGCATGGTGCCCGGCCCCTGGTCAAATGCCACTGCGGGGTTGGGGACTCCGACCATTTCATTCGTGATTCCCAGGAACGGATCGTCCAGAACGCGCGTGTTCTTCAGAAAGAAATATCCAAAGCGCGCCTCGTTGGTGATGTTGGAACCGAAGATGTGTGTATCTGAAATACCAATGGTGCGGTTCAGATCGTCTCTCTTCAGAGTGACGGGTGACACGAGGCTTGCCGGATCCGGGAACGAATCGTAGCCGGGAAACCTGGCAAAAAAGAACGTGCCGCTGAGCGTGTTCATATCACTCAGCCTTGTATCGATCTTGCCGGTGACCTGGTCCTGGGTGAAACGGGAGGGCTCAACGTTCCGTTGACGGATAAACCGGTTTCCTCCGTTCGAACCTGTCACATTCGCATCGACACCCTGGAACGTCCCGCCGGGGCGCGGCGCAGGGATGAAGTAGTCTTCCGTTACCGGGTTTCTGAGGTTTAGAAGATTCAGAGCCGCGTCCGAAATACACCCACGATCCGTGGGCGAGTTGCATTCGGCTCTGGGAACACTCGCCGCGAAATTGGGATTCGACGAACTGAAGGCATCCCATATCGCTTGTTTCGTACGCGCACCATTAATTAATCCCAGGGCTTCGGGCAGGACGCTGACGCTGGTCGCGGTCGGAACAAACCCCGTAATGGCCTGCGTACGTTGATAGCCGCCAAAAAAGAACATCCTGTCCTTCAATATCGGTCCACCCAGCGTGAATCCGCCCTCATTGCGACGGGCCTTCGGACGATCGATTCCATCCTTGTTAAAGAAAAAGTCGTTGGCATTGAAAACTTCGTTCTGGACGTACCACACGGCCGATCCATGGAACGCATTGGTGCCGCTCTTGGTGACCAACTGGAAGTTACCGCCGCCCGATCGTCCGGTTGACGCGTCATACATGCTGGTCTGCAGTTTCACTTCTTCGAGAGTCTCCGGGGCGGGCGCAATGTTGTTGGCCAGCGATCCTTCGTTGGATGTCAGGTTCGTCGCGTCAATGCCGTTAAAGGAAAGGCTCGTGCTCGTGGTTCGTGTGCCGTTTACCGAGGGGGAAATATTTCCGGTGCCGTTTGTCAGAACAGGGGGAAGATCCGAGCTGACACCGGCTTCAGAAGAAAGCAAGTGGGTGAAGCTGCGCGTTGAGCTTGGAACATTTGTCAGTTCCTGTCCTGTGATCTGAGCAAAGGTGGTTGCCGTATCCGGCGTTGCCAACTCCACGGATTCCGACACTCGAATCGTCTGGCCGGGCGCGGCCTCGACTTCCAGTTGAGCCGGCAGAGTCCGCGTTATTGCGGCTTCAACAGCGACTCCATCCTGTGTCAACTGCTTGAAGTTTGCCGCCTGGTAGGAGACCTCGTATCGGCCAACCGGGAGGGCCCCGACCGTCCAGCGACCGTCGGCGTCCGTTGTTGTCGAGCGAACGAGTCCCGTGCCGGCATTGCGAACGCTGATGCCGACACTCACCATAATGGCGCCGGAGGGATCTGTAACAACCCCCGAAAGTGCCCCTGTCGGACCGGACTGGCCAAGGACGCCTGCCGACGTCAACCCCAGGGCCAGGGCAAAGACTAAAATGGTTTTCCCCATTGTTTTGAGAGTCAAGAGAGCCCTCCTTACACACATTTTGTTCATTGGTTGAATTAGATCGAAGCTGTTGCAGTCCACGTTGGTGAAGCTACAGCTTAGGAAGGCGGAGTGATGCTTCTATGAAGGAATTGTTAACAAATTATGACACTGGCCTGTCACGCGGTTGTAACAAATAGCACCGCGCGGAGCGATGCGAGACTATTTCGTTAGCTCATCCCGCACGATCTGAGCGCCCCGAACCATTGCTTTCAATTTCGAAAATGCGACCGGTTGAGGCAGGTGCAGGCAGCCACAGTCGGGCAGAATAAACATACGGTCGACAGGGACAAATTCCGCGGCTTTACGGATACGCTCCGCCACGATATCGGGCGTTTCGACTTCATGATCCTTGACGTCGATGACTCCGACGCCGATCTCAAACTTGCCGGAAAGCTCCTTGAACAGGTCGATGTCTTCCCCGCCCCGCCGCGCGAACTCGAGCGACAGCTGATGAACCTTCGCCTCGAGCACGGTGGGAAAAAGGTATCGATAGTTCCCTGCCCAGGTTGGCTTGCCATACCGGTTGCCATAGCAGATATGGAGGGTGATTCTCGCGTCCACGCCTTCGACGAGCGTGTTCAGCACCCGAACGCCCCAGGGAAGATCTTCAGGGAAGCCGGAATAGTACGGCTCGTCGATCTGCAGGTGCTTCAGTCCGGCGCGCACCAGTTCCTTCAGCTCGAGGTTAATGACGCGCGCGATATCGTGAGCAAATTCTTCCTCACTCTTATAAAACTCATTGCGAATGCGCTTTACAAGGGAGTGCGGGCCCGTCACGTTGAACTTTGGGATGCGTTCGGTATTCGCAGCGAGAAACTTGAAGTCGTTCACGATGCCAATGCCTGCGGTAGGCATTTTTCCCCGGACAACGCTGTCGTAGAAATCGTAGTAGAACTTTTTTGATGCGCGATCGATCTGAACACCGGGCAGCCGTTCGGCAAAGTAATCAATGAGATTGTCGCGTCGGAGTTCTCCGTCGGTGAGTATGTCGACGCCGGCCACTTCCTGATCCTTGATCGCAGCCTTGACGGCCGTATCGTGGATCTCGTCGAGTTCCAGCCGGCTGATACGCCGAAGAACGTAATCGGTCTTGAGCCGCTCCAGCCAGCCCGGCATCGAATAACTACCAACAACCGACGTGGGTAAGAGAGGAAGACTCATGACATTTACTCCCGTTGAGTGGTGTAGAGAACGGACGTTTTGGATCCCTTGCGATAACGGAACGGAGCAAAGTGCACGTCGTACCCGGATTGCGCGCCGACAACTTCCAGCAACGCGCCGTTCACCCAGTTCACAATCGATCCATCCATTTTACCTGGACCGCGAAACCCGTGAAGGTAGTCGGTCAGTTTCTCCACAAAGATGTCGGAAACCTGCAGCGACCCGCGCGGATGGAGCAGCGGAATGGTATTGATGAAACTTTCGGTCGCACCGGAACTCAGCTGAAACCGGATGTTGGCAGGTGCATTTTCGATCAAGCCTTCGATATACGAAGGTTTCATGCCCGTCGGCAGGTGCGCCTCCGAGAGGTTGTGCGCGGACACCAGCCGCTCTTCGAGACGAACCGCCGCCCACACCTCCTGCCAGAAACCCATTCCCTGATCGAGTGAGTCAAACGACGCCGGACCATCCTGCAACAGTTTCTGAACGCATCGTTCCAGGTCGCCGGCAGGCAAGTGATACTTCTCGCAAATCCGGGCGGCTTCTGAGCTGGGCACATAAGCGCGAACTTCGATAAAGAAGAGCTTTCCGTCGCGCAGAACGAGTTCGTCAGTGGGCAGGTTGTCGTAAACGTTACTCAAGGTGATCAGCATCACCTTGTAGCGCAGGTGCGACAGCGACTTGAATGGATTCATCGCATCCACCTCGACGAAACTCGAAAGGTCGCGATGCGCCTCAAGGCTTGCCATGACGCGATTCAGTGTGGCGACAGAGTAGTCTCCGGCCAGGAATCGCAGCCTCGGGTAGTACGTCGTTCCTCGCTCGCTGTCGAGCGCCTTGAATCCATCCAGCCAGCGACTTGCCCGCTCTCCAGTGCCCACACCAATCTCGAGAATGTAAATTTCCGGAGGCAGCAGGTGCTGGCTGTCCACCTTTCGGAGCTGCTCCCAGAACTCGACGATAGAGTCCTGAATCGCCTGCGCGTTGTGACCGTCAGAATGGCCTCCGGGGAGAGCCTTCTCATAGCCTTTACCGGAAGCCTCTTCCCAGATGGGTAGATACTTCCAAAAGACGGAATTGAACGTCCAGATGATGCTGGATCGCATCGGCGTGAATGATTCCAGGTACGTGCGCTTCGGCGTTTCCAGAGAGTCCGGGCCGGTCCCGTTCAGCGCTTCCGACAGGGCCTTGCGCATCGTCTCCTGCTGGATCTGCCGAAGATCGACTGCAATGTCGGTCAAGGGAAGCAGTTCGTCATCGCGGACGACCCTACGAATCGTAACCGGCTCGCGGAAGTTCGACTTGTACTGAACCCAGTCGATGTGGACGTTCAGGTGGCCCAGCGTATTGGGGTCGATTTCCCCTGCTTCCAGCAACGACAGCAAAGTGGCCACAACGCCGGACGTGGATTCAGACCGACCGGGTTGCACATGGTTGATGTGAAGGATCATTACTCAGGGCCTAACGGAACGGAGAAGAATAACACGGACATTGAAATTAGGGACAGAGTGGGTTTTTCGGACCTGTCACGCCCCCCTGAGTCAGGGGCCAGCACGGGCGAAGCCCGTGCTGGCGGGGGTTCCCACGGCGCATTCTCACAAGGTTTGCTTTGGAACCCCCTCTCGCGCGGCCGCAAAACGGCCGCGCAGCCCCCCTGACTCAGGGGGGCGTGTAATTTTTTTCAGAACCGTCTTTTGACTCACTGCCTGAGCGCGAAAACAAACATGGCGTTTCCGGCTGCGACCGTCACATACTGGCGGCCGTTAGCCATATACGTCACCGGACCATTGGCGATTTGTCCGCCCAGTTGCGTTCTCCACAGCAATTTCCCGTCGCGCGCGTCCAGCGCGTAGAAATACCCTTCGCGCCCGCCGCTGAATAGAACGTTTGTCGAGGTCGTCAGCACTCCCGCGTCGGTGACGTCGGTCATGGCAAAGGTCCACTTCCGTTCTCCGGTCTTCGGATCGAATGCCTGGACCGCGCCAGCCGTTCCCGGAGTAAGCCGCGTGTTTGTTGGACCAGCCGCCATGGCGGGAACAGAGTCCGTTCCAAACGTCACCGAGGGAACGATTCCTGTAAATTGCGCTCCTTCTGTATATGTTGGCGGATTGCCGGGATTCTTCCGATAAACCGACGCGGTATCCGTCCACGTCGGGATATAGAAAAGTCCCGTGCGTGGACTGTAGGACGGCGAATACCAATTCGTGGCGCCCTGATTGTTGGGATAGACGAGCGTTCCTGCCTCCGACGATTCGAGGACTTTTTTCGGTCGGCCGTTCGCGTCGAAACCATCCAGCCAGTTCACCCGCGTAAACGGCTTACCGGAGAGAAACTGTCCCGTCGCGCGATCCAGCACATAAAAGATGCCGTTGCGATTCGCAAAGAGCATGACCTTGCGCTGCATTCCCTGCCAGGCGATATCTGCAAGGACGGGCACCTGCGTAGCGTCGAAGTCGAATTCGTCGTGAGGTGTGAACTGATAATGCCACTTCAATTTGCCGGTATCGGGGTCGAGTGCAACGACGGAGTCCGTAAAAAGGTTATCGCCCGGGCGTCCATCACCGTTCCAAC
The DNA here is from genome assembly GCA_035712125.1 of Terriglobia bacterium. Taxonomy (GTDB): domain Bacteria; phylum Acidobacteriota; class Terriglobia; order 20CM-2-55-15; family 20CM-2-55-15; genus DASTBJ01. The sequence goes on along the minus strand of DASTBJ010000270.1, from coordinate 773 downwards.
CGGGACCAGGATTGCCGACGCCCCAATACATCAGATTCAACTCGGGGTCATATGTGCCCGTGGTCCAGATGGAACCGCCACCGTTCTTCCACGCGTCGCCCTTCCAGGTTTCACTGCCAGGATCCCCCGGTGAGGGAATCGTGTGAAACCGCCACAATTCCTTGCCGTCTGTGGGGCTGTAGGCAGTGATGAACCCACGGATGCCGTACTCGCCACCAGCCGGACCAACCACAACCTTGTCCTTCACCACCAGTGGCGCAACGGTTACAGAGTAGCCGGCTTCAGGCGCGCCAACGGGAATGTTCCACAGTAGCGCTCCGGTTTTTGAATGGAGTGCAAGCAAACGGCCATCAATCGTTCCCATGAAGAGGGTATTACCCAGGATTGCCAGGCCACGATTCACGCGGCCGCAGCAGACGCGCGCCGTCTGTGCGTTGTTGTGGTTGTAAGTCCAGAAAATCCTGCCGGTCATGGCATCGACAGCGACGACATCATTTGGCGGACGCACGGTGTAGAGGACGCCGTCGACGATCAAGGGCGAAGCTTCCCACTTATCACTGTTGCCGCGCTGCTGGACCTGTAGAACCCACTGCAGCTCGAGATTCCGCACATTGTCGGTGGTGATCTGCGTCAGCGTGCTGTATCGGTTCCCGTTGTAGTTGCCGGAGTAGGTCAACCAGTTCTGAGGTTCCTGCGCGGCCTTCGTAATGCGGTCGACGGAGACCTGCGCGCTGGCGACAGTTGCCGCGAGGAGAACAAGAAACACAACGTGT
>DASTBJ010000269.1:0-2586 GCA_035712125.1 Terriglobia bacterium | reverse complement strand
TACTTATATTGGTCATTCTTTCCGTGTCATCCCTGTGCGCTCAAACAAACAACGGCCAGGTTGGCGGAATCGTGCAGGATGCCTCCAAAGCGTTGGTGCCAGGCGTCACCATCACGCTGACCAACACGGAAACGGGAATCTTTCAGCGGCGACTTTCTTGCGGGCTGGCCGGACGGAATCAATGGAGAATCCCGCCGGACGCCACAGGTATTCACGGTTACTGCCACATCCACGATTTCGGCTTCAATGCTGAACGAAGCGCGCTTTGGTTTCTATAACTATCACTCCTTGCAGACACAATTCACCTTGCGGCCAACTCAGGGAACCAGCCTGCAGTCCACTTTCACGTGGCAAAAGAACCTGAGGGACGGTTGGACAACTTACAACGACCCAAGCAACCGCAGTGCGGATTACATGCTCGATTACACGAGCATCTCGCACGATTTCCGAACAAATGGCACCTTCGAACTGCCGATCGGACCCAATCGTCTGTTCTTTCCGAATTCCTCAGGATGGGTAGCGCGAGCTATCGAGAGATGGCAGGTCAGTATCATTTATAACTGGAGCGCCGGGACACCGCGTGATGCGTTCGCGAATCAGTTCCAGTACGCGGCCACGGGATCCTCTCCCCAACCTCGGCCGCTGCCGAACATCGTGGGTCCCTGGGAGAATCCCAAGACCGATTTCCAGTGGAATGGGCCCAACAACAACAGCGGGACAATCTATGGGGCTCCGAACCCCTACATCGCCTACCGGGATCCCCAGTGCTTCAATATGGTGGGGGCAGTCGACAGCATGGGCCTGAATCTTCAGTCCAGTTGCACATTGAACGGACTGGCGGCGGTTGCGACACCGGACACACCCGGGGCCGTACTGCAAGCCGACGGCGACACCTGGGCCGTGCCTCTGCTCGAGAATCCGCTCCCGGGACACCGGGGCAACTTCATGCCGCGCGCCCTCCGCGCGCCCGGTCGCTGGACGCTCGACGGCAATATCGGCAAGACGTTCCGACTCACCGAAAACAAGACCCTGCAAATTCGCTTTGACCCGACGAACATCCTGAATCATCCCAACCCGGGAGAGCCGACGTTCAACATGCAGAGCAACAACTTCGGAACGGTCACGGCGGATAAGTCCGCCAATGCACGTCAGTTCCAGGGGCAACTTCGGTTGGCGTTTTAAAAGGGAACAAATGGCCACAATCTTGCTCGACAATTCTTGTTACGTTAAGGAGCAAGAACATGAAAGCAAGACTCTGGCTGAACACAGCCTTGATTCTGTTGGTTTCAGCTGTGGCTTCCGCTCAACAAAACATTCCTACCGAATACTCCGCGGTCCTAAGCACTCTGAACCGCCAGGGTGATTTCAAGGATGGGGTACTCAAGATCAATATTCCTCGAAACGATTTGAAGGTGATCGTTGACGGTGTTGCGACTCCGACGCCGTTTGGCTTCGGGGGCTGGATCGCTTTGACAAAAGGGTCCGGTATGGACGTGATGATGGGTGACCTGGTCCTGACCGAAGAAGAGGTAAATCCAGTGATGTCTGCAGTTCTCGATGCGAATCTTGACGTTACGGCCCTGCACAATCACTTCTTCCGTGAAACACCACGTATCTTCTATATGCACGTTCACGGACATGGCACGCCGGCAGACCTTGCAGCGAAGATCAAACCGGCTTTGGCCCTCATTGGCAAGAACCCCCCGCCCAACCCGTCCGCAACGGCCGGACGCTCCATCGACGGGAAGCTCGACACGGCACAACTTGCGAAAACGATTGGCGTTGAAGGTGAGCAGAGCGGCGCCGTCTATAAAATCACGATCGGTCGCCCAGACCTGGCGATCACGGAGATGGGTGCGACGATCAACGCACGGATGGGACTGAATACGTGGGCGGCTTTCTATGGGAGCGATTCTGACGCCGTAGTCGCCGGCGACGTCGCCATGGTCGATAACGAAGTCACGCCGGTTTTAAAGGCGCTTCGAGCAAACGGTTTGGATGTCGTTGCAATTCACCATCACATGACCGGCACGCAGCCCACCGTATTCTTCCTTCACTATTGGGGCAAGGGCGACGCTCAAAAGCTGGCGCGTGGTGTAAAGGCGGCGGTGGATCAACTAGGAAAACGAGCAGCGGCACACGAGGATTAACGCCGTTCGGAAATCTGGGGACGGAGAAATTGGGGACGAGTAATTAGGGACAGACAAGGACAGACACCAATTTCTCCCTCCCCAGATTTCAGGCGGCTTCGGGATAGGCCAGCAGAAGCGGGTTGTGGCCCTTGAGGCTCGGCCGAACCGGCGCGATGAGGTCCATCCGTGCTCGAACGCAAGACCGCGCATGTGCTCCAGCATGAAACGCGAGAGGCCCCGCCCCGGGTCAACCAGCACGGCCAGTGCGCAGAGCCGGTCGGGCACATTTGTCGAATCCATTCGAAAGGGCCTCGAGCCAGCCGGCGGGCATGCCGCTCACCGGAATCGAATTGCCCTCAGCCAGCAGCGCGGCATCCTCGACGAGCGCGAACTGCAACTCGCGGCGCTCGGAGTAGAGGCGTCGCCAGTACGCGTTTGAGACCGCGTCGTGCAA
>DASTBJ010000268.1:0-11451 GCA_035712125.1 Terriglobia bacterium | reverse complement strand
GCGTCGACCGCAGATTGGACAGAAAGAAATAGATGACGATGCACGCCAGCAGACTTCCCTCGATCAGGTGTGTCTCGATCGACCGGACTGCGGCTTCAATAAAGACCGACTGATCGGCGATGACTTCCATCCGCACATCCTTCGGCAGAGTGGTGCAAATCTCTTCAACCCTTTCCTTGATTCCGTTCGCGACGGCTACCGTATTTTTCCCGGATTGCTTGCTGACGACCAGCGTGACAGCAGGCTCGTCGTTAAGGATCGAGGCGCTACGCTGCTCTTCAGCGCTGTCTTCGGCTATGCCAATATCCCGGATTTTCACCGCATAGTCGCCGCGGACAGCGATCGCGATTTCGTTGAAGTCTTTGGGGTCCGTAATGCGGCCCATGGCGCGGACGGTCAGTTCACGAGCGCCCTCATTGACGCGCCCGCCGGGAAGTTCGAGATTCTGAAGACGCAGCGCATTCGCGACATCGTTTACCGTGAGACCATAAGAACTCATCTTATCGGGATCGACGCGCACACGAATTTCCCGCCTCCGGCCTCCGGTGATGCGAATCTCCCCGACACCATCGATATTCTCAAGACGCTTCTTGACCAGGTTGTCTGCGATATCCGTGATATCCCGGAGCGGGAGCGGTGCGGAAACCACGACCTGCAGCACCGGTTGAGCGTCGGGATCAAGTTTCTGAATGATCGGAGCTTTGGCCGTCTCCGGCAGGTCGCCGAGGATCAGATTGACCTTATCGCGGACCTCCTGCGCTGCCACATCGCCATTCTTTTCCAGGACGAAAGTGACCACGACCTGGGCCGCACCTTCCCGTGAAGTTGAACGAAGTTCGTCGATACCGCTGATCGTATTGACGGCATCTTCAACACGCTTCGTTATTTCCGTCTCGATCTGCTCGGGTGAAGCCCCTGGATTGTTGACGGTGACGATAACCGTCGGAAGATCGATTTTGGGCAAGAGATCAACACCGAGGCCGAAAAAGGAAAATCCGCCGATCACCGTGAGCCCGAGGATCAGCATCGTCGCAAAAACAGGCCGCTGAATGCAGATCTGCGCGAGTTTATGCATGGTCCTCCTTTATTCGTTCACGGCGACGCCGTCATAGAGCTTGTCGATGTTCTTTGTGGCAACGCGTTCGCCTCCGGACAGCCCGGAAAGCACCCGGACCATTCCATTCGCAGGCTCGCCGAGTTGCACGACACGCCCGCGTGCGAGACCCTCTTCGATCAGGAAGACTTGCGCCGATTCCAGTCCCGCGTTGGTCGCAATCGCAGCCTGCGGTACAAATACCGCTTCTTCTTTTCCCTCAAGCTGGACCGTTGCGGTCGCAAACATTCCGGGCTGGAGCTTCAGCTGCGGATTCTGAAATCGAACCTCCACCGTGAGTGTTCGCGAATCCGTGCTGATCGCGGGATTGATCGCGCTGACTTCGCCGATGAATTCCTCCGCAGGATACGCTGCGACGCGTGCCATCACCTGCAAACCTCTCCGAATGCGTGACGTGTGGGCTTCGGGCATCTGCAACTGGAGCTTTAGCGGATTGGATCGAACAACGGTGACGAGTTTCGAAGTCCGGGAGACGTATTCACCGACGGCAACGGGCCGCGCTGTAATCTGGCCGGCGAATGGCGCGCGAACGATCGTGTCCTCGACGGCTTTTTGAGCGATTGCAAGTTGGGCGCGTGCAGACGCAAGGGCCGCCTGCGCGGAACCTACGCCTTGAAATCCCTGGCGGGCCGCGTTCAATGCGGCCTCGTACTGCTGCTTTGCAGCTTCCGCCTGTGCCCGGGCACTGTCGGCATCACTCTTGTATTTTTCGTAAACGCTCCGCGACGCATCGCCACTCTTGAAAAGCTCGGCATAGCGAGCCGCGTCCGCATCGGATAGCGCCGTTTTCGCTTTTGCCGATTCGTACGCGGCCTGTGCTGCCTGCACTTCGGGCACCCTGACCGCCTCAAAAGCGCCTCCGGATCCCATGCCAATTCTCGATTCCGCCTGGCGCAGGGAAGCCTCAGCCTGATCCACCACAGCTTTTGCCTGCTCTAACCGCAGGCGGGCGTCGCGATCATCCAGCCGAACAACAACGTCACCACTCTTCACGGAAGCTCCAACATCCACGGGGGTGGCGATGACAAGACCTTCGGCCGGTGGAGCCAGGTCGGACGATTCGGTTGCCTCGAAAGTTCCGTTCGCTCCGAGGGATACTGGCACTTCTCGAACTTCAGCAGTCGCGATGGAAACTTCAATCGGCTTCACATCCGGCGTCGGAGAGCTTGTTGATGCCTCCGACTGGCCTCTTGTGCAACCGGCAGCGGAGACAAGCAGCAATAGGGTAAGAATCAAAGGGGTTCTTGTATTTATTATCATTAGTGCGTCTCCCTACGATTCTTCCGCTGCGGATTCGGCGCTACCATGCCATTGAGAATCAGGTCCGTGGCTGTATTCAGAACATCAACGTGCGATGCTTTCACGACCTTGAGCCCAAAAATCCGGCTGACAATGCCGAAGTAGTTGGGCAGCGCCACCAGTGCAAAAACAGCCACTCCTGGATCGCACTTGCGAAAAGCGCCTTCTCGCTGCCGGCGTGCAATGTAATCCCGCAGAAATTCGTAGACCGGAAGACCAACCTTCTCGTGCAGCAGCATGGACAAGTCGTGGTTTTCGATGGCGGCGCGGAACATCAGACGTTGAAAGTCGGGACTCTTGGCATAAGCGTCGAGAACCTTTCTGGCAACGCTTCGAAAGAGATCTTCGTCCCTGTTTGCCGCCGCGAGGTTCTGCAATTCATTGATCCACTCCTGGGTACCAAACTGTTGCAGCTTGTAGTCCAGAATCGCGGAGTAGAGGTGCTCCTTCGTAGCGAAGTGACGGTAAATAATGGCCTCGGTGACTCCAGCCTCTTGGGCGATAGCTTTTGTGGAGGCGCCCTGAAATCCAAATCGGGAGAAATATTTCACCGCAATTTCGATCAACTGGCTCCGTCTCGCCTCGCGTGACATCCGGAAACGGACGACGCTCTCTTTCTTCGGCTTGATTTCTACCTTATGACCTGGCATTGAGCCCCTCCCGGCAGCCAACAAGTAAGTAAGTGCTAACTTACTTATGATGCCTGTTTGTGGGGGCCCAAGTCAAGCCGCCCGTAATAGAGCGCATTAAGCGCAAGGATCGCATCGTGGGGTAAGAAGCCGGGCAGGTCCTTAGCGCGAGGTCGGACGACGCCCGATTTTTGTTGGCCAGAATGCGAAGAAGCGGATAACTTCTCATAGCATTATGAGCAAAATCGTGAAGCTTTCCGTCGTTTTGGCACCCGTGCTGTTGTCTTTGGGTATCGTGGCGCAGTCGCCGGTTCCCGCGGTTACTCGGCCTTTCACTCCCGTCACCGCGAAGATGCTGGAGAATCCGAAACCGGACGATTGGCTGATGTTCAGCCGCACGTACGATGCCCAGCGCTACAGTCCATTGAAGCAAATCAACAAGCAAAACGTCGGGCGACTCAAGATGATCTTTTCGCTCGACTTGCCTAACGGATCGACAGAAACGATTCCGCTCGTCCACGACGGCGTGATGTACCTGACTATCCCCAACGGCGCCGTACGGGCTCTCGATGGTGCGACAGGCGCCACGATCTGGGAATACAAGCGGACCGCGAACGGCGGGCGCTCCAAGACGCTGGGGATCTTTCAGGATTTGATCTTCTACACAGCGCCTGACAGTCACGTTGTCGGCATCGACGCGCGAACTGGTGAGATGCGGTGGCAAGCGAAAGTCGAAACGCGCGGCAATTCGTCCGGGGCCTTCGTCGCCGACGGCAAGGTCATCTCCGGCGGCTCCTGCGGCGGGAATCGCAACAATTGTTTTATCTCCGCGCATGACGCGCTGACCGGCAAAGAACTGTGGCGCTTTTACACGACGCCTGCCCCCGGTGAGCCCGGGGATGAAACCTGGGGCGGCGCAGATGTGAAGAATCGCCAGGCTTCGACCTGGGGATTGCCCGGCACCTACGATCCCGTGCGCAAGATGCTCTATTGGGGCGTCGCTAATCCGATGCCCGACCAACGTTTGACACGGCACGATGGCAACATTGATGCAGTTTCCCGCATGGCGCCTGCAGACCTCTACAGCAACTCGACGATCGCGCTCAATCCGGAGACAGGGAAGCTGGCCTGGTACTACCAGCATCTGCCCGGCGACGACTGGGACGCCGACTACACGCATGAACGTACGCTTGTACGCACGCGCGTTAACCCCGATCCGAAGTTTGTGAAATGGATTAATCCGACAGTCAGGCCAGGCCAGGAGCACGATGTTGTCGTAACTATCGGTGAAGCGGGCGGTATCTTCGTGCTCGACCGCAACGACGGCAAATTCCTCTGGGCCACGCCATTTCCGGCGGACGCTCCGGAGTTCGTCCTGTCAGACATCGATGTGAAAACCGGGAAGACTGTTATCAACTGGAACAACGTCTTCAAGAAGCCTGGAGATCAACACATCATTTGCTATTGGAACACGCGTAGCTATTGGCCCACGGCGTACAGCCCCGAAACGAACTCCCTCTACACGTCGTATATCGACAACTGCCGCGATTTCACATTCGGCGGCAGGGGCGGACAATTGAACGTCATACCCCGGCCCGGTTCGAAGCCAAATGAACTGACCGGTCTTGCAAAAATCGATCTCACCACGGGGCAGATCCTGCGATTCGATGTCGGTCGGGCTCCGGGCAACGGCGCAATGCTGGCAACAGCCGGCGGACTCATTTTCCATGGGGACATGAGTCAAAAGTTCAAAGCCTTTGACGCCGAGAATGGAAAGGAGCTTTGGCAAACGACGCTTGTCGGCAACGTTTCAGTCAGCACGATTACCTACGCTGTGAAGGGCAAGCAGTATGTCGCCGTGATGACGGGAGACAACCCCAAGGTTCCGGAATTGTCGAGAGAAGTTCCAGAGCTCAACACACCGAAACACAATGCTATTTATGTTTTCGCCTTGCCGTAGACTTTCCGTGGCTGCGGTCCAGGTGTTCGATCCCGCAGCGCTCTCGGCGCCGGGATTACGTGGCGTCGTCACGATCGAGAGGTGATTCCTAACCGATGATCCCGATTTCCATGCAAAAGCCTCAGACAAAGGGGCTCACATCAACTCTGCGATAAAAGTTGCTGCAACCTCTGGTGCAATCCGGAGCTCGCGGTGAGCGAGAGGCCCTCCGGCGTTCAAGAGGGGTTCCGACTGGTCAAGAGAGGGCAGGTCGGTTCGCTGAAAGAACTTCCCGATAGGGATTTGGTCTCCCCAGAGCAACGCGCGTTTCATTGCCTCGTGCCAGTCGGACGGATCGAAGGACGCATCATCTTCGAGCTTTTTCACCCGCTCCTTGAACCAGGCATACGTGTTGTCGTGATTGTAGGTGACACATGGACTGAATACGTCGATGAACGCAAATCCCTTGTGCTCTAGCCCCTGCCTGATGAGATCCATGAGCTGCTTGGGCTCGGCGCTGTAACCACGCGCCACGAAAGTGGCGCCCGCCGCGAGGGCAATGGCTATGGGATTAAGGGGCTCCTCCACATTTCCGTAAGGCATCGATTTCGTCTTCATGCCCTTGCGGCTTGTCGGTGAAGTCTGGCCTGTCGTCAGGCCGTAAATCTGGTTGTCCATGACGAGATACAGCAGGTCTACATTTCGGCGCATGGTGTGTATGAAATGATTGCCGCCAATGCCGAACCCATCTCCGTCTCCCCCCGTCACGATGACCTTGAGTGAATGGTTGGCCATTTGAACGCCCGTAGCCACCGCGAGAGCGCGGCCGTGCAACGTATGCATGCCATAGGTGTTGATAAAGCCCGGCAGATTGGACGAGCAGCCGATGCCGCTGATGGTGATCGCCTCGTGGGGCTGGACTCTCATCTCGGCGAGCACTTTTTGTAGCGAGTTCAGAACACCAAAGTCACCGCAGCCGGGGCACCAGTCCGGCTCGACCTTTCCCTTGAAATCGGCCGCCGTAAGTTGATTGACTTGAAGTGTGGTCGTCATGTTTTCTCCTTCGGCCTATACTGCGATTTCGTGCAGAGGCAGGGACAGATTTGTCTTGCCTGCCAGCTGCTCCTTCACCGCTTCGACGATGTGATGGGGCATAAAAGGCTCGCCATCATACTTGCGGATATGGCCGTTGGCGACATAGCTGGTCTCGCTTCTGAGATAACGCGCGAATTGCCCGGTGTAGTTGTTCTCGACGAAGATGGTGTGTTTCGAGGGCTTGAGGATGTTCACGATGGCTTCTCCATGGAGGGGCACGAGCCACCTGATCTGAAGCTGGTTCGCCGAGATGCCCTCGTCCTTGAGGATCTGTATTGCCTCGCGAATCACTCCGTCGGTAGAGCCCCATCCAACCAGAGTGACGTCCGCGATGGGCTCGCCTCTCAGTTGTGGGGGCTGGACGGCTGCTTCGATCCCGAGAACTTTCCGTTGCCTTTTCTCCATCATTGCGCGGCGTTTGACGGTGTTGGTGAACTCGTCGCTGATGAGCACGCCATCTTCGTCGTGTTCATCTGTCGAAGCAGTGTGGGCATGGCCAGGCACGCCCGGAAGGGCTCGCGGCGAGATTCCCGTGTCGGTAATCTTGTAGCGATTATAGCCGTTTGTGCTGTTGCCCGGACCAGCCGAGACGATCAACTCACCACGATCGATGTCCGGCTCAAAATCGATCTCGGTGGCATCCACCGACGACCTGCCCTCGGATAGCAATAAGTCGCTAAGAATGATTCCCGGGCATTGAAAACGATCCGCGAGGTTATGCATTTCGGAGACCAGCTTGAAGCAATCCGGAATATCGAGCGGTGCGGCGATGAGTTTTGGGAAATCCCCGGCGCCGGCGCCCAGCATTTGCCACAGATCTCCCTGTTCCGTCTTCGTAGGAACGCCGGTTGCAGGCCCCGCCCTCTGGACGTCGATGACAACCACTGGCGTCTCCATCATTGCGGACATCCCCAGCGCTTCGGTCATCAAGGCGAAACCTCCGCCGGATGTTGCGCACATGGCCCGGACGCCGGCGTGAGCGGCGCCAATTGCCATATTGATCACACCGATCTCGTCTTCGACCTGTCGAACAATGATGCCGGCCTTGCGCGCATGCGACGCCATCCAATGCAGAACTCCGGTGGCGGGGCTCATCGGATATGCACAGTAGAACTTCACTCCGGCGGCCACGCCCCCCATGGCAAGGGCGATATTGCCCGAAAGCACGGCGTATCGATTTTCGGTCTTGGGAAGAGGGTTCGAAAAAGCGTCGAAGTTTGCTGCCGCGTAGCTATAAGCCGCACTGGCGAGATCAAGGTTTGTGGAGACCACTGTGTCTCCTTTTCGAGCAAACTGTTCGGTGAGGATCTTTTCGACTGCCTCAAAGCCGACGCCCATCAATCTCAACGAAGCCGCCAGCGCCAGAATGTTTTGCTCAACCTTGGTACGGCTCCCTTTTGAAAGCTGCAGGACGGGAAGAGGACACAGTTGAACACCATCGGGTCTATTCGCAGGTTTAATCGCGTCGCCATTGTAAATAACGGTCGAGCCGGGTTTCATTAGCCCAAGGTGCCGGTCTATCGAGTCTTGATTGAGCGGAATCAGGAGATCGATTCGATCTCCGAAGGTTGTGACTTCGTCAACGCCGGCACGTATCGTCAAAAACGTATGGCCCCCTCGAATGATCGACTGGTAGGCGTTGTACGCGTTAATGTGCAGACCGCGACGCGCAAAAATCTTTGCGAAGATGTCTCCGGGCGTGGCCACGCCCTGCCCGGCGGCTCCTCCTATCGCTACTGCGAAAGTGCGGTTCATGAATACTCTCCGTTTCCGGTGGAATGGCTGTAGGCCCGAACTTGGATGAGCTTTCAGCCTGACCATGACGCATCGAGGTTCGTCTGTTGCTGAGTGTGCCTGAAACGCTCGCGCAAGCCTGTGCTCTTGTGCACAACAAAGACGAAAAGGTGCTGGATTGCACAGCTAACTTCGAGGTGATCGACGCATTCTTCCAGCAAGAATCTCAAACACGAAAACCGCCGGCTCGTACTACACGGGGGACGGCGAGAGAAAGGATGGCTAAACCATGATCTGGATGATTGTCGTCGGACTGTTAGTCGGAGCTGTGGCGAAACTGTTGATGCCCGGCCGCGATCCAGGGGGCTTCGTAATCACGATATTGATCGGGATTGCAGGTTCGATTGTCGCCGGCTTTGTAGGTCGGTTCGCTGGTTGGTACGCAGAAGGCGAACCCGCCGGCACTATCGCGTCCATATTGGGTGCGATTCTCCTGTTGTTCCTGTACCGATTTCTGACCGGACAAGGAAAATCGGGCGGCCTGAAGAAAGCTGCCTAGCATGCCCCCGTCTCTGGAGGTCGGAGCGAAACTCGCGAAATGACGTTGGAAGGAGCAGAGGCTGAAAGCCGATGACGTTGACGGGATGTCCGCCTACTGAGAAGCCGCACTCAACTTCACCGTCTCTATGGCGAAGGGGAGTGCGGCCTGGTTTGCGCCGCTACGGCCTTACCTTACGGTCGACCCGACGACGGAGGCCCCGATGATTTCGCCCGACACAACCAGCTCCACGCGGCGATTCTGCTGCCGGCCGGCTGTCGTATCGTTCGTTGAGATGGGCTGGTCCTCCCCGAATCCACGAGAACCGATTGAAGACCCCTCGATGCCTTGCCCGATCAGAAACTCGCGAACGGAGTTTGCCCGGCTTTCAGACAATCGAAGGTTAGAGCTCTCGGACCCCACGCTGTCGGTGTGACCCTCCGCCTCGAGGCTGAGGCTGGGGTAGGCCAGGACGATTCCGGAAATCTTGGCCAGCTTTTCGCGCGCTCCCGGTTTGAGTGAAAACTGCCCCGTGTCAAAAAGCACGTCGGACATGTTCACGATCAGGCCCCTGGCGCTGTCCTTTGTTTGAAGGATGCTGTTGAGTTGAGCCGCCAGTTTGTTCCGTAGCTCCTGTTTTTCACGTTCCGACTTTTCAGCAGCGGAGCTCCGTGCCTGCTGGTTTGCCAGTTCGGCCGCGTTTCGGTCGCGTTCGGCATTCTGTGCCGCAGCTTCGGCATCCCTTTTCGTGCGTTCAGCAAGCACTCTTGCTTCTTCTGACGCACGCTGAGTGGCCGCAGCGCGGGCGAGGTCTGCGTCATTCGCCTCCGCTCTCGCGTTTGCTGCCGAGGCATTGGCGGCTGCTTCGCGGTCGGCTGCTGCAGCGCGTTCCTGTGCCAGCCGTGCGTCAGCCTGATTCTTTAGCGTGATCAGCCGCGCATCCTCGGCAGTCTGCACAGCCTCACGGGCAGACATCACAATCAGCTTCGATCCCTTGTTTCCCGTCTTGTAGGCTTCCGCCTGTTCGAGAAGCTTGCTCGCCTTATCGAAGCTGGGAGCCGCGGACACGTCAGCACCGGCCCATTTCGCGATTCGCACCGCGTTTCGAGCCTGGTAAAGATCGAGCGGTGTCTTTGTGTCCAGAACTATCGGCTTCAAGTCCGCGGGCAGCACATTGACGGTGTATTGGCCGCGTTGGAGGAGTTCGTATTTCGCATCGATTTCTTCCACTTTGCCGGACGTGTTCTTTCTGATCACGTTCTCCATGACGACGGCGTCGCTTGGCTGGGATACGGCAAAATAGGGCTCGGCCGTGACGACCATGCCGAATGCCTGGAGTTCCGTGGTGACATTGAGCTTGCTCTTCGTCCCATTAAGAATGATCTCCCCCATATTCGTCGCTCTGCCCTCGGGCGTAATAGCCCACAGGACGTAGGTCAAAAACTCCGGGCCGAACCGCGTTGCGGATTGCAGGTCGTCGAATTCGACTTCGACCTCCATATATCCCTGCTTGCTTTCGACCTTGGCTTCACCGCGCGCCTCCGACATTAAGGGAGTTCCCTTAAAATCGATCGTCGTCGATCCACTCCGATGCTGGTAATTGACGGCTTTCGTACTTCGTTCGACAACATTAATCGTTATCGTGTAAATCGGCTGTTTGCCGCGAACCTGCGCTGGCGTCTGCGCGCCAGCAGGGCTGGCAGCAGCGATCAGCAACGATGCGATCGCCAGTAGCACTTTAAGTTTTCTCATTTATGACCTCCCGGTCCTGATTACAACTTGACGGAATTGCTAAGAGTGAAATTCAACTGTGTTTCGGGACCGTAATGGATCTCCTTGCCTTTCGTAGCAAGGACGACACCCGTGCCTGCCCCTCCACCTGTGGCCGCGCCGATGGCCGCCCCCTTTTTGCCGCCGGCAATAGCGCCGATGACCGCGCCGACCCCGGCCCCGCCTGCGATCACGCCTGCGTCCCGCCCCTGCTGGGAATCCGACGTGGCTGCATAGGTGTTCGTCGTGATTGGGACCGTCCTGTCACCCTGGACAATTTCGGTGAGCGTGAGACTGATGCTGGCCCGACCTTTCACTCGGCCCGCACCTTCCGCATCGACAACGCGTCCCCGAACCTGCGTTCCTTTCTGGAGAAGTGTCGCGCCATCGCTGATAACGGCTTCCGACAGGTTCGCCCAAAAGAGGTCACCGGCTGTACTTGCATCTGAGTCGACCGTATCGGCGAGGGTCACCTTTAACAGCGTTCCGGACGGAATCACGGCTCGGCTTTCAGCACGCCTGTCGGTGGAGCTCGACGGTTGCGTTCCAACAACTGGCGCGTCCACAGCGGTGACTCTGGCGTCCGCGGCGTCTTCTTCGGGAGAGTTTGCCGAACATCCGAGGATCCCAAGTGTCAAAGTTGATATCAAAACGAGCTTGAAGAGATTTTTCATTTCACACCTTTCTGACTTATCGAGTGTGTGCTCAACGTCGGCCGATCGCTGTGCACTCGGACACAGAAAGTGGTGAGAATCGGATTTTCGTCTCGTCGGCAAGCATGGGAGGCCTGTACTAGTCGCGCGCTTTCCGGCTCCATGATTCAGAAGCTAACGCAACAACACCGATGGAACCGCTCAAGAAGGCCGCGAGGAGGAAAGCGAGTTGACTTTTGTTACTGTCAGCCCTGCCGCAGACATTGACCTCTGCATTCAGGAGAAAGACGTACTGACGCTGAAAGGCTCAGGCAACCTTTTTGCCGCGTGTTCGAAGGTCCTGTGTGAACATCATGACGACCCTCTCGGCCCAGGTAACTTCGATGAGCTTGTTCCCGTTAAATGTTTTTCCGTCAATACTGATCGTGGCTCCCTCGGGAACCAAATGGGCGACATGGCGTCCATCTTCGAGAATTAGGGCAATGGTGGGGCTACAAATAAGGTAGTTTTCGGTTGTCATGGAGAGCCTCCTTTCCGAAGGAAGCGCCAAGGATACGAGAGCGTCACCCTCCGCGCTGTGCACTTTTGAACACTCCCAGGAATGGGCGACTGACGACAACCGGTTTGAATAAAAAGTAGGGAATTCGGGCCGATCGAGTTGGCTTAAGGTAACATTCACT
>DASTBJ010000267.1:0-18851 GCA_035712125.1 Terriglobia bacterium | reverse complement strand
GACCATGGAGACCCGCACGAAAAAGGGTGTTTATCATCAATCCATCATCCACGCGGGGAAATCCGGGGGGCGCTGCAACGTGCGTAAGATCGGGAAACTAACAATTGATTGCCTTTAATCATCAATCAATTCTCAACATGTGTTTCTTAACACCGATCCTTCAGCGGGCTGACGTCCCTCCAGCACCGCAACAACATTCTCCGCGGTGAAGATGCACATTTGCCGATACGTTGTGCTCGTGAGCGACGCGACGTGGGGCGTGAGCAGCACGCGTGGGCTTCGAAGCAGCGGATCCTCAGCATCGGGAGGTTCGATCTCCAGAACATCGCCGGCGAATCCGCCGAGCCGATCTGCGAGCAGCGCCGTGCGCAGTGCCCCTTGATCGATCAGAGCGCCCCTCGCTGTGTTGACAACGCATGCCGTCGGCTTCATCCGCGCAATCTGCTCCACGCCGAGGATGCCCATTGTCTCTTTCGTCAGAGGCAGGTGGAGCGTGATCACGTCAGCGACACTCAATAACTCCTCAAACGGCAGCATCGGATACTCGCATTCGATCGACTTTCCAGGGCGCTCCGAGACGACAACCCGCATCTCGAACGCGCTCGCCAGTCGTGCGACGCGTGTACCAATGTTGCCGTAGCCGAAAATACCGAGTGTGAGTCCTGCGAGCTCGCCGCCCCGATAGTTTCTGCGATCCTCCCATCGGCCTTGCGCGGTGGAGTTCGCCCACGGCGTGATCCGGCGAACGAGATCGAGCATCAGTGCAAGCGTGTGCTCGGCGACCGTGCGGCCGTTCATCGAGGGAGCGAAAATCACGGGGATGTTCCTGCGCGCAGCCGCCGCCGTGTCGAGATTGTCGAGTCCGGCACCCGCGCGTGCGATCGCGCGGAGGGCAGGGAAGCCGCCCATCATCACGTCGGTAATACGTCCTCGACCCCGGGTCAGGATCGCGCGAATGGTGTCAGACGGCTTCTGCGGCTCGTCCGGATCCGCAGCGCGGAGCAATGGTTCGCAACGTTCCAGCAGCGCTTCCGCCTCGGGGTGCAGGCTCTCAAGCAGAAGAATCATGAAATTTCGTGGCGACCGACGCTCGCTCCCGGCGCCATGCGATAAATGCCGCGTTGAGACTCCACGAGGCCGGCGTCGCTCTGAAAAACGGCGAGGTCGATGATCTCGCTGCTGGTGCTGGCGATTTCGATCAGGTTACCCGATGGGTCACGCACGAACATCTGCATCTTCCCGTTGGGAAGCTGGCGAATCTTGCCCCATGGCGCGACGTCGATGACGCCGGCGGCCTTTGCGCGCGCAAAGACGGCCATGAAGTCCGGCACGACGAGACAGAAGTGACCGCGAAACTGCCGCTGGTCGGGCATCTCGTTCATGTGAATCTGCTGTTGTGTGGCCCCGATCCTGAAGAACTGACTGCGAAAACCCTGGTCGGGTGTTTCATCGAGAGGAAGGCCGAGGATGTCGCGATAGAACGGGATGGCCGCGTCGAGGTCATCCACATTGACGTTCACGTGTTGTATGAGGAAATCATCGTTCCTGTCCATAGTGATTCACTCCCGGCTTTTCGCAAACCGCTTCAGGAATTGCGGATCGGGCTCGACGCCCCAGCCCGGCCCGTTCGGTGGAGCCAGCGTACCCTCCCTCAGCTCGAGGTCGATCGAAGCCATCTCGCGCAGCAACGGATCCGCACCCATCGGCACTTCCATGTATACGCCTGCGCTGCTCGCGAAAGCGAGCGTGAGACCCGCGCTGAACGAGATTGCAGAACCCCAGCAGTGCGGCGAGAGCTCGAGCCGATGCGCCTCGCACAGCGCTGCGATCTTGAGGCCTTCGGAGAAGCCTCCGGTGATTGCAAGATCCGGCTGAAGGACGTCGACCGCCCGGCGATCAATCAGTTCGGCGAAGTCAAAACGCGTGAACTCGCTTTCTCCCGCGGCGATCGGAAGTGAACTTGCCGCGCGTACTTCCGCGAGCCCCGCGCGATCGTCGGTCATTACGGGCTCCTCAACAAAGCGCAGCTCCAGTTCGGCTGCTCCCGCGCAGAATAGTTTCGCCTCGGCCACGTTCATTGTGCCGTGTGCATCGACCATGAGATCGATGCCGCGGCCGATCACCTCACGCGCGGCTCGTACACGCGACAGGCTGTCCTCGACTCGGCCGTCCATTGCGCCAACACGCATCTTCGCCGCCTTGAACCCCTGCGCGACATAGCTCTTCAGTTCCGCACCGATCTTCTCCCGATCGGCCCAACCGCCGCTGCCATACGCTTTCACTCGATCGCGGCACGGGCCGCCAACCAGCTCGAGCACAGAGCAGCCCCGCGCTTTTCCAGCGATGTCCCACAGGGCGAGATCGATGCCGCTTATCGCGGCGACGTGGATGCCGCGCCTGCCGAGGATCGGCATGGGCCGGCCGAAACGCTCGGCAAGTTCCGCCCGGCTTCCGTTCATCATCCGGTTCCATAACCGCGAGATGTTTCGCGCGTCGTGGCCGACGAGTAATGGCCTCAACTCATTTTCAATGATCGAGACGAGCGAGGCGCCGTTGCCCGCGCTGCCGACGCCGGCCTTGGCTTCGCCGAATCCGACGAGCCCGTCCTCCGTGCGAATTGTGACGATGACGCTGTCGAATGCGGTGATGCGTCCGAAATCGGAAGTATGCTGCTTCGGCTCGGGAAGCGGGCAATGCACCCATACGGCATCGACGTCGCGGATCTTCATCGTATGAGGGGAAGGAGAGTCCTCGACGCCGTTTCATACAGCATCGTGTAGAACTCTTCCGACAATAGGCTGCTGCCGTGATCCTGGATGAACTTGAGCTGCTCGGGCGAGATGTCGACTGGGTTCGTCTCGACTTGATTCCTCCAGGGCGTGACCGGCGTTCGGTCTACTCCGGCGACCGCTTCCATCGTGAGCGCGCCGTCGTAGCGAACCTCGCGCAGGGTCGTGACGAGCTTTCGCCAATCAACATTGCCCATGCCGGGTGCGAGTCGATTGTTCTCGGCGACGTGGACATCGTAGAGCTTTGTGCCGGCCTGCCGGATCGCAGCGAACATGTCCACTTCCTCGATGTTCATATGGAACAGGTCGAGACAGACGCCGCATTCGGGCCCAACTTCCGTCGCGAGCGCCAGAGCCTGGTCGCCGCGATTCAGGAAATAGGTCTCGTAGCGATTAAGCGGCTCGATCGCCATCTTCACGCCGCACTTCATCGCATGGCCGTAGACTTCTTTCAGGGCGTCGACGACCCACTTCCATTCCTCTTCCGGTGTGCCGTCGGGCGTGATTTTGCCCACTGTCGCCGGCACGATGGTGATCTCGCTGCCCTCGAGCTCCTTAACCATCGTGACGACGGATTTTACGTAGTCGGTCGACGCCGCGCGCTGTGCCTCGTTCCTTGCGGCGAGATTGCGCTGGCCGAACGTCAAGGTGACCGCTCCCCAGCAACGAATGCCGTACTGTTTCAGAAGCGGTCGCGAGGTCTTTGTGGGGTACTGCTCGGGCTCGCCGCTGATTTCGATACTCTCAAACCCCAGGCGCTTGATCCGCTTTAGGGTGACTTCCAGTGGTTCAGCGCGCATCCAGTTGTGAGTGGAGAGATGCATGGTGCCCTCGGAATGTTGGTGTAAACCGCGTTACGGTATCACAATGCACCGCGGAGCGGTGCCGGGGGGGTAGCCAGGTGTGGAGCGCAACGCGCACCGCTCCGCGGCGCACCGCCTTGCTATCTCTCCATCCACATCCCGAACGCATAGAAGGAGCCATCGGCTCCGCCGAAGTACACTCGCCCTGACGCCACCGTCAGCCCTGTCAGCGCCGCTGGCACCGTCACAAGATTCTTGCTGGAATACAGTTCCTTCCCGGTTCGGCCGTCGAGTGCATACAACGTCGCCCGAGTCGAGCCCCGTGGCCGCTCATCCAATGTGAAGAGTTCGTCGGTGGTCTTCTGCACCTGGCGTGTGAACTCTCCAGCAGACAGCGCGAAAACAACTCCGTTCGTGACGACCGGCGGCAGCGGCGAATGCAGATCCCGGGAAATCCATGCGGGCTCCAGGACCCGCTTGCCTTCTCGCTCCAGGACTTTAAAGGCGACGACGAAGCCGTTCGGAGTCGACCCGTTCGTGACCGGGACTTTCAGGTCCGCATGCGGCGGGCCGAGGACAGAGGCGAGAACCCATCGGGTGCCGTCCATCTCCTGCCAACTCGTCAGGCTGCCCCAAACGCCGCGTTCCGCGATACCGGATGCATTGCGGGCCGGTTGAGCGATCGGTGGGGTTTTGTACATGGGCGTGGCGGAACCGCTTCCCGCAGGCGACATGGAATCGAACAGGCAGAGTTGATCGGTCCCGCAGTCCGACACGAGGACATCGCGGTTTTCATAGGACAGAACAACGGGTGACGGAGCAGGGCTGATCTCGCCCAGCGCGATATCCTCTTTCCTGGTCTCTCTGAGGACCCAGGAGTTCTTCAGTTGCAGTTCCCGCGGACTGAGCGCAAGCAAACGTTCCTCGGTGCGGACATACACGGTACCGTCGCTGCCGATTGCCGAGCCGCCGAGGCCCCAGCCGCTGCTGCCGTCCAACCTGTAGGACCGCACTTTGATCGGATCGATGCTCAGATCGATCGCCCAGACCGCATTGGGTGCATTGCTACAGCCGTGACTCGTCACCGTATAGATGACGTTATCGATCAGGATCAGGCTGGAGGGCCTTGCGTTAGCCGGAATGACGCTCACCGGTTGGGTGACGTCATCGCCAGTCGATGTGTTCAAGCGGTGCAGGCGTCCATCACTCGAGATTGCGTACACCCCGGCCGGGCCGCCGATGAACGCGCTACCTCTCTGTCCTGGAGGCGGAGCCCCGCGTCCAGGAGCGCCGCCTCGAGCCGCGACCGGCATCGTGGGCATTGCGGTCAGTCCGCCTGGACAGCGCCAGGACGAAGTCATCACCTGAGGATCACGGGTGGAGTATTCGAGGTGCTTCGTCCAGAAGACGGTGCCGAGATCCGCATCGAGGGAATAGACGATGTCGGCGTTCGTTGCAACGAACGCGAGTTCCCTGAATCCCCGATACGAAATCAGACGCCCGAGAATCACGGGCGGCATGATGGGACGCGTGCCCCTCGACTGGGTCTCGAGCTTCAGCTTCCATAGGAGCTGCATGTCTTTGATCGTGTCTCTGTTTATCAAGGCGTCGGCGGCTGCCCAGCCGCTGCGCTGCGCATCACCGCCAAACGTCGGCCAGTTTCCGCCGCGGCTTTGACCGAGCACCATCCAGCAGCTGAGCGACACGGCCAGGATGAACAAAAGGAGTCGACTTCGCGGGTTCATTTTGAGGGAAGCCCGAAGCAATACAGCACGCTGTCAAACGTGCCAATGTAGACCTTTCCGTTGGCAATGGAAAGCCCGCCGAAGTGATTAAACGACGTGATCTGGTCTCCGCTGGAATAGAGTTCCTTCCCGGTTTCGGCATCGAGCGCATACAGCGTGGCGTGCCGCGAGGCCGCGATACGCAGCGGGCTCTGGTTGTCCAGTCCGCGATCGGGATACGCCTGCGTGGTGTCTTCACCGCTGCCATAGGCATAGACGACGCCGTTGGCGACAACCGGCGGTTCGGCGTGGTCCATGTCGCGTGACATCCATACTGGTGTGAGCTGAAGTTTTCCGCTTTTGTCTTCCAGCTTAAACGCGACGACGGCGCCTTGCGTCACCCTGCCGTAGGAGACGGGAACCTTGAATTCCGAGTGCGACGGTCCCCAGAACGGGGCGAGTATCCACCGTGTGCCCCGCGAGTCTTCCCAGGTTGTCATGCTGCCCCAGATACCAGTCGATGCGAAATTGACCTCTTCGTTGCAGATGAGAGGGGTGGTTGTGAGCGGCGTCTGATGATTCTCACCGCCGGCCGACTTCGGATCGAGCAGGTAGAGGCGGCATTCCTTGCTGCCCGTGACCATCAACTCTCTCCCTTTATAAGTGAAAACGGCGGGAGTGACCTGCATGTCGAGATCTTTCTTGAACAGCCAGGCCCAGTTGGAGGGGATATACCAGTCTTTGAGCTTAAGTTCCCCACCTTCGACGCGCGCTCCGATCAACCCATTGCCATAGCGCTTTGTGGGCAGGTCGTAGGTGCCGTCACCGGTCGGCGCCCAGGCGATGCCGCTCGAGTCGATAGCCGCGCCGGTTCGTCCCCACAATCCGCCGCTGCCCGGGTGAAAGGTCATGACCTTCTTCTGAGGATCGTTCAGGTCGATGGCCCACATCTGATTGGGATTGCCGGCGCATCCCTGCGACGTCGTGGTGAAGATGACGTTGTTCCAAAGGTTCAGGGCGTAGGACTTTCCGTTCGGATAGCCGAAGGGAATGGTGGGCGCCGTCTCATTGCCGGTGCCGAGATCGAGCTGATGCAGCGCTCCGTTGCCCGCAAGAACATAGACCGTTCTCGCGCCGTTGGGATGCGCTGGCCCGATCGTCGGAGTCGCTGTGAGACCGCCGGGGCACAGCGGATCCGTGGGACGGCCGCTGCGTGCCGGTGGCGGATACTCGAAACGTTTCTTCCACAGAATCTCTCCATTACTCGCGTCAATGGCGTAGATGTTGTCCGAGACGCCCGCCTGCAGGACGACCTCTTTCGGACCGCCCGGCGTTGGCACCCGGCCGACGATCAAAGAGGGAAGCAGCGAATGCATCTGCTTGGGCGCGTTGTCGAGTTTTACTTTCCAGAGAATCTTGAGGTTCGCGACATTCTGCTTGTTGAGGATTGTCTCGTCCTGTTGCCAGTTGGTCCGCTGAGGATTGGCGCCATCGGTCGGCCAGTCTGCGCTCCATGCGACAGCGCTCAGCGCAATGCCAAGCGTTACCACGCAAGCTTTAATGCCCCACAGTGTTCTATTCATAGAAAGCTCCCGCCGCGACTACAGGGTTTTGAGCCACAGATTTCGAAACGATACCTTGCCGTTGTTTTCGATTTGAAGCGCGATAATGCCCTTCGCTGCGGCCATGGTGGGATCGTCATCGATAAAGATCGACATCGTGCGCCCGTTGATGATGTGAGTGAGGGTGTTGCCGCGCGCGATGATGTGAACCTGGTTCCAGTCGCCGGTCTTGATAAGGTTCTTGAGTTCGTCCGGGTCACCAAGCGTCGACAGAAGCCTCGGGCGCTTGCCCTGCTCGGCCCGGACAACCTGTCCGCGCCACGAAATGATTCCGCGTGGACTGCCTTGCTCGTAGAGCTGACCGGTGTAGCGGCCGGCATAATCGAAATCCGCCTGATAGCCTCGCAAAGCCGCGGCGCCGGTCTGTCCTGTCTTCGCGCTGCGATACTGAATGCCGCTGTTGAGGCCGGCGCCTTCCAGTTTCATCTCGGCCTTCAATTCAAAGTTCGCGGGTTCTCCGCCTTTCCAGATGAGGTAAGTCGTTCCGGTAGTCGAGGTGCCGACGATGGCGCCGCCTTCGAGCCGCCACACGTCGAGGTTGCCCTCCCAGTCCTTCAGGCTTTGCCCGTCGAAGATGGACTGCCATCCGTTGTGATCGTCAAAGGCGATCGGGTCTGGTTGAGAGAAACCGCCCCCGCCTCGTCCCTGTCCTCCGAGCAATCTGGGGGACAGCGATAGTGTGAGCACGGCCGTCAGCGCAGCGATCGTCAGTCGACCTCTGGTAGACATGTATCTACACCTCGCAGGTATGCCGGAATGTCATTCGAACGGTGAGCGGAATCATAGCATGTGACGTTACAATGCGAGCCAGTCCGCAGCGTCGATCGCCTCCCGGACTACACGTCCTCACCAATCGTCCCCAGCGGCAGGGCAAGATAATTTCGCGCATTGAAGAAGCAGACGTTGCGTACGGCACTCGACAGCAGTCCGACGTCGTGAGGCAGGAATCCCGCCCGCACGTCATTGCCGAGAAGGTTGCACACCAGGCGACGGAAATACTCGTGCCGGGAATAAGAAAGAAAACATCGGGAGTCCGTCACCATCCCAATGAAGCGGGAGAACAGCCCGAGGTTCGACAGGGCGCGGATCTGTGCTTCCATCCCGTCCTTCTGATCGAGGAACCACCACGCCGACCCATACTGCATTTTGCCGGCGAGAGATCCGTCCTGGAAGTTGCCGATCATCGACGCGAAGAGTTCGTTATCGCGGGGATTCAGGTTGTAGAGGATAGTTTTCGCGAGCTGGTTCGAATCATCCAGCGCGTCGAAGAAGCGCGCCAGCGTCGTGGCCTGATCGAAGTCGCCGATGGAATCGAATCCTTTGTCCGGACCCAGTGTTCGCCGGGCGCGAGCGTTCGTGTTGCGCAGGGCGCCAAGGTGAAACTGCTGGACCCAGCCTCTGGAGTGGTCGAGGATGGCCATGCGATAGAGCAATCCGGACCGGAATTTCTCGGCCGCCGCGGGGGCCAGCGTGCGTCCCGCGCGCAGGGCGTCAAAAGCCGCGGTCAGGTCGGCTTCAGTAAAGCCCGACGCGAACATCCGTTCCAATCCATGATCCGATGCGCGGCACCCCGCTTCGTGAAAGACGGTGTGACGTTGTTCAATCGCCGACCAGAAGTCCGCAAACTTTACGATCGAGGTGCTGCTCGCTGCAGCGAGCGCGTCCACCCAGGTATTCCATCTTTCGGGATCATCGACAGCGAGAGCGCGATCCGGCCGCCAGGTCGGAAAGACGCGCGTTTCCGGCTTCTCCCGACGCGCGAGCTCTGCGTGATGCTCGAGCGAATCCACGGGATCGTCGGTTGTGCACACTACAGCAACGCGGAATTGCTTCAGCAAACCCCACGTCGTGAATCCTTCTGTCTGCAGCAGCGACGTCGTCTGATCGTAAATTGAGCGCGCCGTTTTCTCGTTAAGCAGGTCCTCGATGCCGAAAGGACGCTTAAGCTCCATGTGTGTCCAGTGGTAGAGCGGATTGCGAATTGTTTCCGGCACGGTCTTCGCCCACGCCTCGAATTTTTCGAAGTCGGACGCGTCGCCTGTACAGAAACGCTCGGCCACGCCGTTCGCGCGCATCGCGCGCCACTTGTAGTGGTCGCCGTCCAGCCAGATCTCTGTGATCGACCGGAATCGATGGTTATTCCGGATCTGATCCACCGGAAGGTGGCAGTGGTAGTCGATGATCGGCAGCGGCTTCGCGATCTCGTGAAAGAGAGTGCGGGCGAGTTCAGTCTCGAGCAGAAAGCCGTCGTGAATAAACGCGTTGCTCATGACGTTGCTCGAAGCCGTGCAGGCTCAAGACGCGGCGCAAGCAAATGGATACAGGCTATCGCGATCAAGTACGCCACGCCTGCAATCGTGAACATCGTTACGTAGCTTCCCTGATTCTCCCGAAACCATCCCGCCCCGAGGTTCATCAGGAATCCTCCCATCGCACCGGCGAAACCGCCGAAGCCCACAACGGACCCGATGGCGGGTTTGGGGAACATGTCGGACGTGATCGTGAAAATGTTGGCCGAAAAGCCCTGGTGTGCCGCCGCCGCGAGTCCCACCAGCCATACCGCCATCCATGGATTCGTCACACGAGGGGCCATAGCGACCGGAAGGATAAGAATCGCGCAGACGAGCATCGCGGTTTTCCGCGCAGCGTTCGGCGACCAGCCCAACTTCAGCAGCCTCGAACTGAGCCATCCACCGCCAACCGATCCCACATCGGCAAGCAGGTAGACGGTGATGAGAGGCAGGCCGATGGTTGAGATGTCAAAACCGAACGTGTCTGCCATGAAGAGCGGAAACCAGAAGAGGTAAAACCACCAGACGGAATCGGTAAGAAACTTGCCAACCGCGAAAGCCCACGCCTGCCGATGCGCGAGGAGTTCAAGCCAACCCACCGCCAGCACAGGTTCAGGGCCATCGCCCTCAATATGCTTGAGCTCAGCCTTTCCGACTCTCGGATGTTCAGCCGGTTTCCGGTAGAACGGCCACCAGAAAAACACCCAAATGAGGCCGCTGAGGCCCGTCACCGCGAAGGCCGCACGCCAACTGAAATGAAGAGTGAGCCAGGGTACGACAAGCGGCGCCACGATTGCTCCGACATTGGAGCCGGCGTTAAAGATGCCTGTCGCCAGAGCCCGCTCCTTGCGCGGAAACCACTCGGCAACGGTCTTGATGGCGGCCGGAAAGTTCCCAGACTCGCCCAGACCGAGCGCGAAGCGGGCCGCTCTGAAACCGAACGCTGTTGACGCGAGGGCATGGCCAGCAGCCGCGAGCGACCAGACAATAAGGTAGAGCGTGTAACCGATCCTCGTGCCAAAGCGATCGATGAACCAGCCCGCGAAGAGGAAACCAATGGCATACGCGAGTGTGAACGCTGCGCTGATTTCTCCGTACTGAGTGTTGCTCCATCCCATTTCTTTGCGCAGCAGTGGAGCGAGGACTCCAAGAACCGAGCGGTCGACATAGTTGATGGTTGTCGCGAAAAACAGGAGCGCGCAGATACCCCATCGAACACGCCCGATCCTGGCGGACGTTTCTTCAGCCGTGCGAACGCTCACGCGCTGTCTCCTTCGATATTCCGGCCCGCGGAACTCTTCCAGAAGCGGCCTGTGGGGAACTCGTATTCGGCGATGGACCCCGGTTTGATGTCGATGCTGTAGCCTGGCCGCACCGGCGTGGCGTAGCGCGCATTTGTCACGATGCAGGGATCCACGAAGTGCTCGTGCAGATGATCCACATATTCACAGATTCGATCCTCCAGAGATGCGCTCACGGCAATGTAATCGAAAATCGAGAGGTGCTGGACGTACTCGCACAGACCCACGCCTCCCGCATGCGGGCAAACAGGTTTGCCGAACTTTTTCGCCATCAGTATCACGGCGACAGCTTCGTTCACGCCGCCCATGCGACAGGAATCGACCTGCACGTAGCGAATGGCATCTGCCTGCAGGAGTTGCTTGAAGACCACGCGATTGTGGCAAACCTCGCCGGTCGCGACAGCAATGGGCGCGATTTCCCGCGCGATGCGCGCGTGACCCAGGACGTCGTCCGGGCTGGTGGGCTCCTCAATCCACCATGGATCGAATCGAGCGAGAGCCTTCATTTGAGCAATGGACTCTTCCACTCCCCAGCACTGATTGGCATCCATCATCAGCTTGCGTTCCGAGCCGATCTCTTCACGCATGAGAGCCGCGCGATGCGCATTGTCTTCGAGATTCTGGCCGACCTTCATCTTGAATGCAGTCCACCCTTGAGCGACGGCTTCGCGGCAGAGGCGGCGCACCTTTTCATCGGGATATCCGAGCCATCCCGTCGATGTCGTGTAGGCAGGATAACCCTGCTCGAGCATCTCCGCCTGGCGCGCCTCGCGTCCGGAGCGGGCGGACTGAAGAATCGCAATCGCTTCTTCCGGAGTGAGCGCGTCCGTGATGTACGTGAAATCGATGGTGGAGACGAGGTGTTCCGGAGACAGGTCGGCAAGATGCTTCCACATGGGCTTCTTCTCGCGCTTGGCCCATAGGTCCCACACCGCATTCAGGATCGCGCCCGTGGCCATGTGGAGAATCCCTTTTTCCGGTCCAAGCCACCGCAGTTGCTTATCCACGGTGAGATCGCGATAGAAGCTGCGCATGTCCGTCACGATACTGTCGAAGTTGCGCCCGATCACGTGACGTTTGAGCGCATGAACGGCAGCGACGACAATCTCATTGCCGCGGCCGTTGGTGAATGTCAGGCCGTGGCCCTGGAGTTCCGTTCCGGTTTCAAGAACGACGTATGCCGCCGAGTAGTCGCCCTGATTCAGAGCATCGGACCCGTCCTGCTGAAGCGATGTGGGGAATCGAATGTCGCGGACAATGACGTTCGTGATGTTCATCGCGAGAAGGTGCTAATTCGTCGCCTTCAGGTACTTGCCTGCGAAGTCGAGAAATACCTTCCAGTCGGCCGGTGTCGCAGAGTGCCCTCCCGTGTGGTAATGCCAGCCGAGGTCACCGGTGATGATGGGGGTGTCGAGGGCAGGCAACTCCGTAATCCCGAGATCCTTCTTACCGAGAAGTCTATATACGGGGCCCGCTGCCACCGCAGCGAGGAACTCGCCTTTGGGATCCGCCCACTGATCGGTTGTTCCGCCGGTGATGAAGACAGGGTGGGGCGCGTTCAGCGCGATCAACATATGGGCATCCACCGGCATGTCGTTCCATTTGCCGGGCCATTTCTGGAAATTGCCGGCGAATTGCCATGCGAAGTTTTGTGCCATGTCATCGACAGTCTCGCCCCAGTCGCGCCGCGCAAGCGACGATCCCATCTCCCCGGCGCAACTTGAGAACACCACGGCGATCCGCGGGTCCTGCGCTCCGGCCCACAGCACGGTTTTGCCAAGGCGCGAGTGACCCATGATGGCGACCTGACGGGCGTCGATCGTTTTGTCTGTTTCGAAATAATCAATAATGCGGCTGATTCCCCATGCCCAGGCGCTGATTGTTCCCCATCCATCGGGTGGAGGCGCCGTCTGTCCGGCGGCAAGCGTTTGTCCGATCACACCCTGCGTGAAGGCAGTGCTGTCGGGTTGAATGTCCGCATATCCGACGCTCGCGTAGCCCCACCCGCGCGCGATGATGTCGGCGACCGGTTCTCCGCTGGAAATCGGGCCGCGTCCCCCCGAACCGCCACCGAAGTTGACGCAAAGAATGATGGGAACAGCGCCCTTCGCTCCAACCGGCATGGTGATCGTGACGTTAATTCGCGGGCTGTCTGCGGCTTCACCCGCTTTGCCGACAACACGATTCTGCACGGCGGCGCCGTTGAGGGCTGCGGTCTCGGCTCCCACTTCCCAAACGACTCTGGGAGCGTTTGAGGGAACTTTGCCGTAGATCTCGGTCTCGTAAAGCTTCAGCAACTCCGGCCGGCGGATTCTCATCCATTGATCGGCGGATTGAATGCGAGTGCCGTTGGCAGCGACGAGCAACTCCGGCAGCGTGTATGGAGGGACTTTGGTCTCGTCATAATTGGAAACATGTCCGGTCCGCGTTGCGGTCCGAATCGGATTGCCATTGGCGTCACGCTGCGCCTGCTGAGCTGCCCCAATCTGGGATTGCATCGTCAGTGTCAGGCCAGTCAGAGCAATGAGGGAGATGCGCACCGGGAGTTTCGAGAGTTTCATGCGCGGAAGAATATCGCTGCCCGTAGTGCACGTGAAGCAGAAACAGCGCGAGATGCTTCTAACGTGACGCCTCGGTCTCAGTTTCACGCGACAGATTGAGGTCGCACCTGACGCTTCACTCGGGCCGAAAAAATCCTAAAAAAGTAGCTTCCTCGAACGAGTGTCCACAAGAGATACTTGCGACAATTTGTAGGACAGCTTCAATGGGACAGCTTCAAATGGATATGCCCGCGAAAATAGAGTTTTTAAAGAGCGCCATTGCCAGGCAGGAGAATACTCTGCGTTTGCTGAACGCTCTGACTGCGATCCTCTTCGGAACGGGAATCACGATAGTCCTTCTGAGTTTCGTGAGCCCTGGCCTGATTCTCGCGGAGACCTTGACAGCCCTCCAGACATTGGGCGGGGCAGCGGTCGCCGCCAGCGGCTTCATTCCGATTTTCTTCAGTCGCCGTGACAAGATCGTTGCCCTGCGTACCTTGCTTCATAGCTACCAGCACCAGCAAGTGGGCGGTCTGAGTCCGGATGCAAAGCTCGATCAGTACTTCGATCAGTATTTCGATATGGTTCTGGGAGGGTAGGATGAAAGTTTCGACTTCGTTAAACCCAGGGGATCAACTTCCTGTCCTGCTCGAGCGCATCGCACGCCGAGAGAAGTCCGCTCTGAACCGCGGCCTATTGTATTCGGTCCCCACTGTGGCGATCACCGTCGTCCTGCTCGTTTACACGGCCTCAACCGTACGAAACGCCCAGGCGCAGGTGGACGCTTTGAAAGCCGAGGCATCGACTTACACCACCCAGATTGACTCCTTGAAGAAGAATACTGAGAGCTACAAGACACAGTCGCAATCACTGCAAGGCGACGCCGAAAGCTACAAAAGCCAGGTAACTGAGTTGCAGACTCAACTGGCCGAGACGCAAAAAGCACTCTCCGAAGCCGTGAACCTGAGCCGATCCGTGCGCATTATTGATTCTGCGAACGCCAAGGAATTGGCCAGCCGTTTCCCTGGTAGCGAAAGCCTGCTGATGGACCTTCTCAATCTCCGCCAGCGGCGTATCAAATGGAATCCAGGCGGCCAGTCTCTCCAGGAAGGGCTCGATTCTCCCAGTTTTGCGATGTACATGCTGAGGCAAAAGCGTGCCTCAGGAATCCAACTGCGGCCCGGCGAAACGCTGTCAGAGAGCAGTCGCAGCCTGATTGACAAACTGCCGTCAACCACCCAGCCCCAAACCGGTGATCTCGTGTTCTATTCCGCCGGCTACGCGATGTTCTATTTCGCCGACCCGCGCGAAGGAGGGTTCGTCCTGGGATTGACACCCCTGGGCATTACAGCGTTGAAGTCCGACTTTGCAAAGGCTGTCGGCTATCGACAGGTGCAGTGGTGACCCTACTTCTTGACGTACGAGTTGTCCAGCGTGTCGCCGTCCCACGTTAAGTTCGTTCCGGTTATTTCCGAAACGACAGTTGAATAGCTGCCGGCCGGGGCACCCTTCACCACGAATGTTTCCTGTCCGGAAGCGTTCGTTGTGCCGGTTCCTCCCCAGACACGCGCAAGCGTCCAATTCGTAATGTAGACACTCACCCCCGCACCGACCACAGGTTTGCCGCAATCGTTGCGCAATGTAACGATTGCAGAAAGATCGCGCTTGTTCCGGCTCAAGGCATAAGTCACGCTGCTCACGGTGACCTGAGTTGGGACGCAGCCGACGGTGATGCCCACACTCGAACTTCCGGTTTTTCCTTTGGAGTCTGTCGCGGACGCAGTGATGGTGTGGGTCCCGTCGGTCAGCACCTTTGGAAGGCTCCCGCCCGTGCCGAGGAATCCATCTTTGCTCGAAGACCAGGACAGGGACGCCGTTAAATCGCCATCTTCATCACTCGCCGTTCCTGCAAGCAACACTGTCGTCCCTGACAGAAAGTTTGTGCCGTTTACCGGACTGTTGATCGTGACCATCGGGGCGAGATTGACGGGCACCGGGCCCGACCCGGCGAAGACCAGGCCTTCCCGCTTACCATCGAGGTCATGCGTGTCAACGGGACCCCATAGGCTCTGGGCTTGAGCCGCGTCGATCAGAGCCTGCCTTATTGCTGCAACGCCTGCAGCGGTTGCTGCGCGGCCGTTCGCGGCGATGTAGAGCGCGAATGCTCCGGTAGCGTGCGGCGTCGCCATGCTCGTCCCACTCGATTTCCCATAATTTTCGCCAGGAAGTGTTGAATAGATATCGACGCCAGGCGCTGCGAAATCGATCCCTCCACCTGTTGAGTTCACAGGATTACCGACCGTAGCCTGCGAACTGAAGTTGGAAAAAGTCGCGAGTGTATCGTCCGGGCCGTGTGCTGTTGCCAGTCCAAGTCCGCCCACCAATCCATCGGAATCGGCCAGCGCAGAAATCGTTGCGACTTCGGGGTAGGCCGCAGGCTCGAAATCGTCGGCGGTTCCAAAGTTTCCGTCAGGTCCGAAGATATCCTGCCCGTCGTTCCCGGCAGCAGCGACGAAGACGACACCCTTGCTCACCGCGTTTTGAACTGCCGCCCGCGCCGCCGGAGAATTGCCGACCCAGCCGAGGCTCATGTTAGCCACCTCGATCTGAGTCGCATGCTGCGCGACATAATCCATTCCGGCGATCAGCCAGGAAAGATAGCCTGTCCCGTCAGCTTCGAGGACTCGAACAGACCAAAGCCGGGCTCCTGGTGCGACACCAACAACACCGAAACCGTTATCCAGAGCGCCGATCGTGCCGGAGACGTGGGTGCCGTGACCGTTGCCATCCATCCCCTGGCCATCGACACATGTGGCGGGAAAGCCGAAGAAGACGACAAAGAGATCCCAGTCCACACAATCTGTTCGGGCAACGACATTCAAGTCCGTATGCGCAGCGACTCCAGTGTCGATCACCGCAACGTCCACGTCCACTCGAGTGTCTACTCCATCGATGGCCGCGACACTGTTTAGAGTTGCCCCAATGCGTTCAACCCCGGAAGGCACTGTTTGCGCGACGGCGCGCACGATGCGATCAGGCTCAACAGTGAGAACTGCGGGATCATTCCGGACTTGAGCAACGCGCCCGGGCGGTATCATCGCGGAGAAGCCCTGGATTGCATTCCGATAGACCAATCCGACACTCAGGCCATGTTGCTGCGCCAATCGCTGTGTTTGCGCGATAGCATCGGCACCCCCCGCACGAAGTTGTACGATGTATCGATCGGGCACAGGTTCAGGCCCCCGGGGTAATGGACGTACGGCTACACCTTGTCCAAGCAGAGAAGTCGAAAACAAAAAAGACGCAAGAGTCGCCAACACCACAGATCCGCCGTGACCACTCCTGCATGACAACCAGCGAAAGGCCTTCATGCTCAACCTCCATGTGCGCATGTGTAAGTCGGGGAAGCGTCCGAAATTGTTCTGGAGTGATGGCGTTACTGCAATAGGACGAAGGTGCCTTTCGATACGCGTGCAGCTATTGCGTAACCTCACTTTATGTTGATGCGGTCGCCTTTGCCGCCACGCGAAGGAGAAGAAAACGAGTACTCTTCACTTCCCCCCTTGTTGCTTCGAGTAGTCGAGGAAGCCCTGTTCCTTGCAACGGTCTTCGGTGTAAACGGCGTCCGCGGGCTGAACCGTGTCAGATCCGGAGTACTGTCCTTTCCAGTGAACCGGATCTTCCGCCGTATACGAACGCGTCAAGATCATCGTTTTGGGATCAAGCGAGAAGCGCTCGACCACGTGCAGTTTGTCGGTGTGACGCACGCTTCCCGTAAGGATCCCTGGCAGGAAGCCTACCGTGTCGACAATCAGGACATCGTTTTCCCAGCGGCCGATGGAATGGCCCGCGCGAGTTGGCCTGATGTTCGTGGGGTGTGTCTTCATGTTCATGTGAATCGTGCGCTTGAGGTTCATTTGGCCGTAAAGGATAGCGATGTTGTCCTTGTTCTGTGTGATGCGATTCACGGGACCATCGAAGGTCCAGTCAAAGATGATGCTGGTGGTCTCGCAGCGGAATCGGGGATTGTCCTGCTGTGTTAGCGGCTTGTTGGCCGCGGCTCCCGCTTCAGTCAGTTCGATTCCGCCCGGACCGCGGCCGCCACCGCCGGCTGCTGCACCTCGGCCGGCGCCACCGCCCCCGGCTGCTGCACCGCGTCCAGTACCGCCTGCACCGCCGCCTGCAGCTGCCCCACCCGCAGCTCCACGAGGTGCCGGCGGAGTTTGCGGAACCTGGCTCAACAACACCAGCCCGCCGCCGACTCCACGTGGGTCGGCCATGACGCGTTGTTCCGGTGCCCAGTCGCCCGTGATGTTGGGTTCTCCTGTGGGTCGACGCGCTTCACGTTTGATGTTCGCAACGGCTACCAATGGCCCACGAATTTCCTCAACAGCGCCCTTCTCGTTCTTGACGTATTGCCCGTAACGATCCATCCGGTTGCCATTCTCGAAGAGGATCGTCTGCAGATAGCACGATCGGGGATCGGCCCGGTCCGGTGATGCTTCGACAGTCATCTTCTGGTTGGGCTTCAGCAAATCCTCCGTCCATCCGGAACGCCGCAGCACGTGTGCCGATCGCATCTCGCAACGATGACGTTCGACTTTGCCGTCTCGCGTGACTTCGAAGTAGAGCCAACCGTGCGGATTGAGCAGCTCCACCTTCGTGAGTCTGGCGTCTTTGAAGGTCACGGACTTGTTGAGTTCAAAGGTCCCCGCCCCGTGATGGGCGAACCCGGGTACCGCCAAAGTGATGGAAATCATGGCGAACGCTGCTTGTCGTTTCACGCCGGCCTCCCTGACAAAAGGTGTGAGTTCCATGCGAAAGTACAGCGCGCGTGCTTTCTGGGTCAATGTTTTGCTGGAATGGCCGGTTCGCCCAGCGTATCCCAGCCGCTCAAGAGTTTCATTGCAGAATTCACTTGAAGGCGATCACTGCACGGCCATACTTTCCTTCAGCACCATCATGAAAAAAACAGGAGGAGGCATTATGCGACGCATCTCACGGCGCGAAATGCTGCAACGGCTGGGCGCGATGCTCGGCACCGCCACCGCACTTCCGCTGGCTGCGCCGGTTCGTGCACGAGCACAGGCGGCCCTCGCGGAGTCGTTCATAGCGCTGACATCGCAGGAAGCGGAGACGCTCCGGGCGATCGTGGCCCGGCTCATTCCCGCCGATGAAAACGGCCCCGGCGCTCTTGAAGCACGCGCGGACCGCTATATCGATCGCGCCCTCGCCGGCGCACTGAAATCGTCTCGGCCTGCCTATACGACGGGACTCGCC
Organism: Terriglobia bacterium; assembly: GCA_035712125.1. Classification (GTDB taxonomy): domain Bacteria; phylum Acidobacteriota; class Terriglobia; order 20CM-2-55-15; family 20CM-2-55-15; genus DASTBJ01. Next base: position 501 of record DASTBJ010000267.1, on the reverse strand, counting down.
GCGATCAACAGCGAAGCACAAACTCTAAGAGGCGCGTCCCTGTCCAGGCTTTCGCCCTCCGATCAGGACGCCGTGCTCACGCGCGTGCAGCAGAATTCGCCGCAGTTCTTCAACCTGGTCCGCACCCACACGATTCAGGGCACGTTCTCGGACCCGTTCTACCACGGGAATGCCAATTTCATCGGTTGGGAGTTGATCGGCTATCCCGGCGCGCGCACGTCGGTTTCCTCCGAACTTCAGCGCATGGACAGGAAACCTGCCTCGAGCCGCAGATCGGCCTATGACTACGGCATGTTTTCGAAGGGAGAGGTATAGGCCATGGCAACCACGCTCAAGAAGACGAACGTTGTGATCGTCGGTCTGGGCGCCGCGGGAGGCGTCGCCTGTCTGCCGCTGGTTCAGGCGGGAATCGAAGTCATCGGGCTCGACGCCGGGCCTCGGCTGAACACTCGTGACATGGCGCCCGACGAGTTAAGGTTAAGCCGCAACGTCTGGCCCCCA